>JAFWBQ010000121.1 GCA_017507125.1 Lentisphaeria bacterium | reverse complement strand
TATTGATTCTCTCGCAAAAAAGTATAAAATTCAAACCAGAGCATTCAGTCCGACCAGTCATGTGGTGACTCTTTTGTATGAACATCTGGCTCATTCATTAAGTTTGAACGATGTTTGCGGCAGTCTGCAACATCATTCCGGAATGCTGAATCAAATCCGCCGTTGTACTCCACCTACCCGAAATGGCTTGTCATATGCTAACCGCAACCGTAATGCCGATATGGCAGAGGAACTTTTTTGGTATGTGTACAACGATTTAAAAGAATCCTATCCAAAATTTTTCAAAAGCAGCCGCAGTTATCCCGGACTTCCGCATCGAATCAAGCGAACATTATTTGCATTTGATTCAACCACCATACAACTTACGGCAAACAGTCTTGACTGGGCCAAACACCGTCGGAGGAAAGCTGCCGTAAAAGCACATACCGGGCTGAATATGCAATCTTTTCTTCCTGATGTTATTATCGTTAAAAGCGCGAAAGATTCCGATCCAAAGACTGCTCCTGAACTATGTGCGGGACTGAAAGCTGGAGAAATAGCAGTTTTTGACAAAGCTTACGTGGATTTCTGTCATCTCAATGCCCTTGATAAACGAGGTGTGTTCTGGGTTACCCGTAAAAAGGAAAATATGGCCTATGAAGTTATGGGACAGCAGACGATTTCCAGCAGAGGAAAGATAACCGAATCTGAGCATAAAGTTATGGGACAGCCCCCAAAGAGAACATACAACAGAAAGAAAATCCGTATAATCAGTGATGAAAAAATCAAACTGACAGTGACAAATACTGCAAGATTTTATTCTCAAGAACTCCGGTTAGTAACTGCTGAAGTTGAGGTTAAAAAGAAAATGACTCTCATGACCTTTATTACAAATAACTTTGATTGGTCTCCAGTTACCGTTTGTGAATTATACCGGGCTCGTTGGGGAATTGAAGTTTTCTTCAAGGAACTCAAACAGACTCTGCAACTGGCGGATTTTATGGGATATAACGAAAATGCTGTCAAATGGCAAATCTGGACTGGATTACTGGCGTATCTTTTGCTTCGGTTTATTTCATGGGAAAAACATTGGAAACATACTTTCAACAGATTATATACTCTTATTCGCAGCGTGTTGCTGAACTATTTCGATTTGACAAGTGTGATTCAATCATGTGATACAATTGGACGCAGAGGGCCAAGAAGGATTCGAGGTACTCCTGAACAGGCCTATCAAATGCTTTTTGACTTTGCATAACATTTCCTGCTTAAAAATGGTTATCCACAAAGACGGGGTAAGAAAAAATTGCTCCCGTTACGCTCAGACTATGTCAAAAAAGCCTTTTTCAAAAAATTACGGGATTTTTCTGATTTTTTTCTTTTTATCGGCTTGCATTTGGAAAATTGTGGATGTATTGTAATAAAAAAGTTTATTCAACGATGAATAACAGGAGCTTTTTTATGCCTCGTGTTACTTTGAAAGACATAGCCCAAGTTTGCGGCGTGACTCCGACTCTGGTCTCGGCGGTACTGAACAACCGTCTGGGAAAAATCACCTGCGTCCCTGAAAAAAAGGCTCTGATCCTGGATACCGCTGAAAAAATGGGCTACCAGCCCAATATTTTTGCCCGTTCCATGGTCAAGAAGCATATTCCTGTGGCAGCATTGATGTTCCATCACAGAGAGGGAGAACATCTCCTCAACGGCAGCAGATATTTTTCCAATCGGGCAGCCACTCTGACCTTCGCCCTTGAAGAACATCAGATCACTCCCCTTCTGGTCTTTTACCGCAGCGAAAAAGAGCAGATCAGCAAACTTGAATCCCTCTGGAACAGAGGAATGATCGGCGGCGTTATCAGCAATATTTTCCCCTCGGAGCATCTTGCTTTTGTTGAACGCCTTCATGAACTGAAGATCCCCTATGTGCTCATGGGACGTCCCAAGACAGAGGCGGTCTCGGTCTGCACAGCAGGCGAATACGATATCGTCAGAGAGTGCCATGCCCACTACGGAACGAAGAAGGCTTATCTCTTCCAGACCATCAACGGTCAGGATGTTCTTTTCCCCTGGAAAGACATCCCCTCTTACTCCCGCTTTGACTACAAGCCTCTTCCGGCAACAGAAGAGATCACAGCCGATCCTGACACCCTGACCGCATTTCTGGGAACAGAATATTTTTTGCGCACAACTCTGAAGTGTTCCCACCCGTTCATTCTGGAACAGGAGTCCATGGCATATCTGATCCCCCAGGGGATCCCCCACGCACTTATACGTCTTGATCCCAACGAATCAGCAGCCAAGACAGCAGCCCGGCTGCTCGGCCAATGGATAGACAGCGGCAGATCTCCGAAAAAGGTCCGCCATATACCTCCTCCGGTCCCTATTGTTGCAAAACTCTTCTAAAATAGGAGCAAATAGAATGAAAAAACAAAAATTCACGTTGATCGAACTCCTGGTCGTGATCGCCATCATTGCCATTCTTGCCAGTATGCTGCTTCCGGCATTGCAGCAGGCACGGGAACGTGCCAAGCAGGGACAGTGCACCAACAACCTCAAACAGTGTGTTCAGGTCATGCTCTTCTATGCCAACGACTACAAGGGCGCCTGTATCCTCTACATGGGCAAAGGAGTGAACGGCAAAAGCTATGACACCAACTGGGCGGCATTTTACGAAGTCAAAAACTATATTACTGCCGGCAGCAAGATAACCAGCTGTCCTTCTCAGGAAAACGCAACCTACGGCATTTGTCCCCGTCCTCCTCAGCCGATCCGTCTGGGAGCACCCTTTCAGACTGCCAGCGCCGCCAACTACAAGGGTATCGGCATAAAGCTGGAAAAGATCCGCTTCCCCAGCAGCTACTTTTTGCTGGGCGAAGCCGCCACCCCCGGGAATGACGGCACTTGGACCACGACGACCTCGATCCACCCCACAGGCAACTCCCTGACTCAGCTTCTTCATCTGCGCCACGTCAACCGCGGCAATGTCGCCTTCGCCGACGGACACGTCGAATCTCTTGACGGCGGACGCTGGGCCTATCACGTTCCCCGTGCCATGGATGGAGGCACCGGGACCCAGAGATCCGATGTCCAGATATACCGCAAGGATCTGGTCAGAGAAGTTATTGCGACAAGTCAGAAATTCAGATATTACTAATGTCCCATTTTTTGTGAGAAATCGAAACTGCGGCGGCGCATCGCGGGCAATCCCGTGCCTTGCTCTGTTTTCCGGAGCGGTCGTGTAAGTTATTGCGACAAGTCAGAAATTCAGATATTTGTGATCCAAACAAAAAGAAAGGAAAGAAAAATGAAATACCTTCCGGATCTTTCTGCCATTCTGCTGGCAGGAAGTACCCTTTGGGCAGCAGGTCCCAATCTGATGGAGGATCCCTCTTTCGAACAGCCGGTCCCTCCCTTCAAATGGCAGGCTAAAGAAAACCCTTACAAGAATGTCAAGAAAGAAGATCTTAAAGGCCGTTTCAGTTTCAGCAAAGAAAACAAGATCGTCCGTTCCGGGAAACAATCCTGGAAACTTGTCAACAAAACCATGGAAGGCAGAAACTACATCAGCTTCAAGCCGATGAAATGCCATCCTGACAAGCCTTTTGAGTTCAAGTTCCATACCATGATCACCGACCGTCAGGATCATTCATACATCTGGTACAACATCTACATGCGTGACAAGAACGGGAAACTTTCCGGATATATCAACGGTCCCAATATGGATATCCGCAAGAACCGCTGGAACGAACAGGTCATCCGTATCTATCCCGCCCCCAATACGGCGACTTTTGCGGTGACCTGGCAGTTCTGCGGCCCCATGACCGTCTACATCGACGATGCAAGTTTCCGTGAAGTCCCCCACTCCGCCTACGAAAAGACCGTGGGCAAAGTGCTGCACAAAGGGAGTTTTTCCCTCTGGAGCGAATCCCCCATGTGCCAGGTCCCTTACAAGGGTATGCCCAAGGCGCTCCCGGCTGCCAAAGAGATCAAACTTACTGCCGCCGCCAATGAAAACGAATCCTTCCAGCTGGTGCTGACCTCGAACAAGGCGGCTCTGAGTGATCTTTCATGGAAATTCCCTGCTCTGAAAAGCGGCAAGTCCACGATCCCCGCTTCTGCCTTTTCCAGCCGTATGGTCGAATTTGTCAACGTCACCAAAGCAAATGATCCCCGGGCACGGGGCATGATCGCCGATCCTCTCATCGAAACGCCCGCTTCATGGAGCCTTTCCAAAGAACGCAACAGTGCCTTCTTCATGACCGTCAAGGTCCCTGCCGGGACTCCCAAAGGTGTCTACAAGGGCACGATCCAGCTCCAGCAGAAGGGAAAGTGTATTGCCAAAGTTCCCGTTTCCGTCAGAGTCTGGGGATTTGAGATCCCGAAGATCAGCCAGATGGCGACCTTCTTCCTCACCTCGCTCCATTTCGGAAAATTCGCTTACTGCAACTTTGACAAGCGCCCCCGGGCTGTTATCATGGACGACATCCACAATCTGAAGAAGGAGATGCGTATTTCCATCAATCAGGCTCTCCGGCTTCCTCCCCCCAAATGGAAGATCGTCAACGATGAAGTCGTCATCACCGACTGGAAACCCTTTGATGAGGCCGTTGAAAAGATCTACAAGAAGTACAACTTCTCCTATATCCGCATAACGCCCCTGGGCATGATCGGAGACAACGCCGGATGGTTCAAATCTCCCGGAAGAAAAACCACCAGGACCCGCAGCGGACGGCATGTGGGTGCAGAACCGCCCAAGACACCTTTCGGCGGTTACTACGACGAACCTGTCGGTATCAAACGGATCACCAGCTACACCAGGGCCTACCTCAAGCATGTGAAAGAGAAATTCCCCCATCTCCGTCCTTTCTGGTACATCTATGATGAAGTGCCTTACAACCACAAGCATACTCTGGCGAAGATCATGACCGAACTCAAAAAGCATGATCCCGACCTCCCGCTTTTCATCGTGGGAGGCGCCCACTCCGCCGCCCTTCCCGCCTATCAGTTCTGCTGCACCGGGCTGAACCTCAGAGCCGCCTATTCCCCCGGAAAAAATCATAAGGAAAGTATCTTTTACCAGTGGAAAAACGACATCAATCCCTCCCGCACCATGGCCGCCCGTGTCTACGCATGGCAGGTCTACAAAGCCAACGGCATCGGAGGACTCCTCTGGCTCACCAACTTCTGCGGCGGCGGCAGGAAGGGGATCCACAATCCCTGGACCTCTCCGACCGGACTCTATGAAAACATGCACTGCACCATCTTCTATCCTCCCTATCAGGGCAAGGGCAAGGTGGTTCCCAGTCAGCGTGCCTGGCTGATCCGTGAAGCCATTGAGGACTTCGACCTTCTGAAGATCGCAGAAAAGCGTCTGGGCAAAGCCAAAGTGGAAAAAATCATTTCCAAATGGATCAAAGATCCTTTCGACTGGCGCAACGATCCCAGACTCTTTGAACAGGTGCGAATCGAACTCGGGGATGCCATAGAACAGAGCAAATGATCCCGAAGGACAAACACAAAAGGCGGTGGGAATTATCCTGCCGCCTTTTTTGTTTTTGTGGAAAATGTGAGATGTCGGCTTTCCTTACAACTAAAAAGCGAAGGTCGGTGCAGAGAACTTTCCGATGGGCATTTCAAGGTGGCGTTGGTATCGTTCTGCGGAAAAATCCGTCATTTAACAGGTGCTGTTGTTCAAAGAGTTATGACGAATAGAGAACACTTTTCGGTAAATGTATATTGGTCTAAAATCGAAATGTCGGCAAATAGAGAATAGAGAAAAATAGAGAATTTTGCGTATTTTGCCGTGTGTTTGTGTAACTCTCTAATCTCTAACGCTTAACAAAAGAGCTCCGCATAAATGACGGCATACATTTACAAACAGAGAATTTGCGCAAGATTTATGCAAAACACACCCGATTTTGAGAAAATACCGCATTTATGAATGTTCTCTGTTCGGCGGCAAAATCGGTGTAAATCCTTGCCATTCATTGGGTAAAATCACGGCATAAAAAAATCCCATCATAAATGACGGGATTGCAGAGAAAACAAAGTCTGGTGGGCGATGAGGGACTCGAACCCCCGACATTCACGGTGTAAACGTGACGCTCTAACCAACTGAGCTAATCGCCCGAAAGTGATAACTCTCACCTAATATATCACACTTCCCAAAAAAAATCAAGCAGTTTTTTGAATAGAAGGTGGATTTTTTCCCCTTGCCATGGTATATTATACCCTGCCGGAACTCAAGTCCCGGAGTCATCTTCTGATAAATTCAACTTTATATCCGGGGGGAATGTGCTATGAATTTCCGCTTCGTAACCGTCGACGATGCAGAACTTTTAGGAAAATTACGCGTTGATATGCGCCGCGAAAGAGAAATACTCCCTCCCCCCGAGAATCAGGAAGCGTTCCTTAAAAGCAATATTGAATATTTTAAATATGCAATCGCAAACGGAATATACATAGGTATCATCGCAGATAAAAATGGCACTCCTGCCGGAACCGGCGGCATCTGCCTGCACATCCATCCGCCAAGCTATGGCGTCCCCAACGGAAAAAGCGCCTGCTTGCTCAATATGTACACGGTTCCGGAATTCAGAGGCCAGGGCATTGCAGGAAAAATCCTCACCGGACTGATGGAAAAAGCACAGGAACTCCAATGTGGCAAGGTATTTCTCAACGCTTCAGATATGGGAAAACCTCTCTACCGGAAATTCGGTTTTTCAGATGTCGCAAACGAAATGGTCTTTGACTTGATGCAGAAATGACTATGATATAAACGAACTTTTTACTGTCAGAAGCTCTCTCCTGTGAAAGCCTTCTGAAATCCACCTTCTGCACATCTGCCGTTTGAAAAAAAGATGAACAGGTGCTACATTAAAGCTGAGCAGTTTTGAAGGAATTTTTTATCAACAGTCTCAATGTTATATTAAGGACACTATTTTATGAAAGTATTTTTTCTGTGTATTGCATCACTGAGCGTTTTACTTTGCGGATGCTTCGTTTCTTACGATTATGCAGGCACTCAGGCGTCACAAAGCTGGGCTCAATGGAAAAATAAAGAAATAAAATTCCGCATCGCTAAAAAGAGTTCGCAAAAGCAGACAGAAGAAAAGATCAGTTACTTTCTCAAATGCATCAAGAAATTCGCTCCTTACATGCTGGATGAATTCCGTTCCATCGACAAAAGCATGAACTGGAAACCGGGAACTGCAGCCAAACTTTGCGTCATGGGTGTCGATTATACGAAAACACCTCCGCCGCATGAGTGCACCAGCTGGATCATTATGCCTGAATTGACTTCTGCCAATCAGTTGATACTCCATAAAAACCGGGACTCTTCATCCCGCTATCTGACCGCCGAAAGAGTCAGCGTTCCCGGCAGATACTCCTGGATCGGCAACTGTAATTTCGGCAATTTCGGTACCACAAGCGGCATCAATGAACGCGCCGTCGTCGTGGCTATGAACAGCGGCCCCCGTTCCATCGGAGAATCCCCCCTGGGCATGGGCACCACCATCATCGCAAGGATCCTTCTGGAACACAGCAGTACCGCAACAGAAGCAGTCGACCATCTGAAAAAGATCGTAGAGGCAAAAGCTTACTGCCACGGAAAAAGCGGCTCCATCTGGTTTATCGCCGACCGGGATCAGGCGTTTCTGGTCGAAAATGACAACATCTGCTTCAAGGCAGTGGAAGTCAAATCCGGCCTTGCCGTCCGTGCCAATGCCTGGCATCTGCCAGAAACCATTGTTTACTCAAAAAACAATCCTTCACAAATCGTGGGCAATTCCCGCCGGGAGTATGCCGTCAGAAATCTGCTGGTCAACAAGATTCTTCGCCAAAAGAAAAAGATCACACTTCCTGATGTATTCCAAGCCTCACGCATCGACAAGTTCCCCGAAGATCCCAAATGCTATGCGCTCTGCGATTCAGCCACCATCGTGGGAACAAGTTTCGTCATCGACCGGGAATTCCCTGAAGAATTGAGTTATTTTGCTTCCACCTTCGGTCCCCCCCGGCACGGCTTCTACATTCCTGTGCCTCTGACGTTGAAAGAACTTCCTCTCAAGCTCCGCAACGGCAGTTGGAGCAATCCTCTTTTTCTCCGCAAAAAAGCGAAGAAAAATCCGGATATAAAAAAACTTGAAGCCATCGAGACCATCATGCTGAAAAATCATGAAAAGGCAGTAAAAGAAGCACGTCTCCTTCTCCGTTCCGGAGGGCTTGCCGCCAGAGCCCAGGCCGCAGAAGTGCTGAAAAAATGTTTTTCAGAGAACATGAAGATCGCAGAAAAAAATGCAGCTCTGCTTTGACCCCGGTCCGGCAAAAAAGCAAACTTCACTTGACAAATCAGTTGAAAGTGATATATTATTCCTGTGTGGAACAAAATCCTTTTCTGCTGTTTTTTTCTGAGGAAATATTATGAAGAAACTGTTTTTCACTGTTACTTGTGCCGCTGCAGCGCTTATACTTTCAGGTTGTGCGCCGGAAATGATATTCAGAGAATCTGACCTGAGCGTCAGAGAACTGGAAGAAAAAATGTCAAAAGCCCTGGATCCCTCCGGACGCTTTGCCAAAGCAGAACGCTTTATCCAACGGTTTGAAGTAAAAACCTCAGTCGGCTGGCTGGAGCCCCCCAAAGAGGAGTTTGTAGAAGTCAAATTTGCCCGCCCGGGAAACTTCAAGATCACTACCAGTGATGAAAAAGGGCTTCACCACGGATACATCTTCAACGATGCCGGCGGCTACATGATCGACTACCGGGGAAAAACTGTAAAACCTCTCGATAAAGAGATGCTTTCGCACCTGCGCACCATGCGCGAGATCGCAGATCCTGTCATGGAGCTGGGAAGCGTCTTCAATCATATCGAAATCCAAAAGGGCAGTGCCGATGGTAAAGAGTTCTATCTTCTGCGCTGCCGCAAATCCCCCCAAAGCAATGCGCTTGAACTTTTTATCTCAGCCAGAGATTACCGGATGCGGAGCCTGAGCGGAAAAATCAAAATCGGTTCCGGGACACTTGACTACCGTTCAACAGTGATCCATTACGCCCTCAATGAAGGCCTGATGGTCGCCGACCTGACCAAATCTGTCACCAATGGCATCAAAACCGAAAGTAAACTCATAGGCTTCAAGCTCAATCCCTATTTTGCTCCCGATGAATTCAAGATTCCGGTTTTTTGACAGAAAATATAGTTTGCGGACTTGTTTATTGCAAGTTTCAGGAGTATATTATCTGATTGACACTCCGTGTCTTTTTTTGACAGTAAAATATGTTTGAAAACATTAATCATATATGACGGAAGACGATTGTTATGAGTGAATTGGAAAAGAAAGATTTTCCGGTCAATATTGAAGAGATCATGCATACTGCCTATATGCAGTATTCATTGAGCGTCAATGTGGGCCGCGCCATTCCCGATGTGCGGGATGGTCTCAAACCTGTAAACCGGCGTATCCTTTACGCCATGCGCCAGCTTGGCATCACCAAATCCCACGCCACCGTCAAGTGTGCCAAAGTAGTGGGTGAAGTCATGGGTAATTACCACCCTCACGGAGACTCGGCCATTTACGAAGCACTGGTGCGTCTGGCTCAGCCTTTTTCCATGCGTATGCCCCTGATCGAAGGACAGGGAAACTTCGGTACCATGGACGGCGACCCCGCCGCTGCCAGCCGTTACACGGAGTGCCGCATGGAACGCATTTCAGATGAAATGCTTGCCGATATTGAAAAAGAAACTGTGGACATGATGCCCACCTTTGACGAAACAGATGTGGAACCCACAGTGCTCCCGGCACGCTTCCCTCAGCTGCTCGTCAACGGCGGTACCGGTATCGGCGTGGGTATGGCGACCAACATTCCCACCCATAACCTGGGCGAAGTCATTGACGCCACCGTCTATCTGCTGGATACTCCCAATGCCACTGTCGATGAACTGATGACCTATCTTCCCGGTCCCGACTTTTCCACCGGAGCCATCATCCGCGGACGCTATACGCTGCGCCAGTTCTACCAGACAGGACACGGCAGTGTCAGGATCCGTTCCCGCGCCGATATCATAGAAAAAGACGGCAAGGAGCAGATCATCATCAGCGAGATCCCCTTCGGCGTCAACAAGGCTCAGCAGGTTGCCCGCATCGCAGAGCTGGTCAACGAGAAACGCATCACAGGTATTTCCGGACTCCGTGATGAAACCAGTGATCGTACCGGTATCCGGGTCGTCATCGACATCAAACGCGGTGCCGTTGCTCAAGTGGTTCTGAACCAGATCTTCTCTCATACCCAGTTTGAAACAGTCATGGGCTGTACCATGCTGGTGGTGGATCATAACCGCCCTGTGACCATGAACCTGCTTCAGGTTCTTGAAGCATTTATCAACCACCGTCTGGATGTGGTCATGCGCCGCTCTCTCTTTGAACTCAAAAAAGCTGAGGCCCGCGCCCATATCCTTGAAGGACTCCTCAAGGCACTTGACGCCATTGATGAGGTTGTGGATATCATCCGCAAATCTGCCAACCGTCAGGCAGCAGCGACAGCATTGATCGAGAGATTTGAGTTCACAGTGCCGCAGGTCAATGCCATCCTTGATATGCGTCTGCATCAGCTCACCGGTCTGACTGTTGACACGCTCCGTGCCGAACTGGAAGAGCTGCTGAACTATATCGCCTACCTCAAAGAGGTGATCGGCTCCCGGGAAAAACGTATCAGCGTCATCCGTGAGGAGCTGCTCGAAATCAAAGAAAAGTACTCCACTCCCCGTCTGACTGAGATCACCTCTGATGACAGCGATCTGAACATCGCGGATCTTATCCCCCGGCACAACTGTGTCATCACCGTTTCTGACACGGGATTCATCAAACGTATCCCCGCAGACACCTACGGCGTGCAGCACCGGGGCGGCAAGGGTATCATCGGCATGGAAACCCGGGAAGAGGATCATGTGGCACATCTTTTCAATGCCAACAGCCATGATCTGATCTTCTTCTTCACCAACCGCGGTTTCATGTACTGGCTCAATGTTTACGAGATCCCCGAAGGTTCCCGTACAGGTAAGGGCAGAGCCATCATCAACCTGGTAAAAATGGAACCGGGTGAGCGTGTCTGCGCCATGCTGACAGTGACTCAGGAGGAGCTCTCCGACCCTGAAAAGTATATCGTTATGGCCTCCAGAACCGGTTACATCAAAAAAACTGAACTGCAGCTTTTCAAAAATCTGCGCCGTATCGGACTGCGCGCGCTGGTCATCGAAGAAGATGATGACCTTATCGGTGCCGCCATCTCACGGAACGGCGATGAAATACTGCTTTCCACCAAACTGGGTATGGCGTGCCGCTTTGACCAGAATGATGACCAGATCCGCCCCATGGGACGTACCGCCCGGGGCGTGACCGGTATGCGTTTCAAACTTCCCGGCGACGAAGTGGTCAGTCTGGAAATAATCCGTGAACACTCCTACGATGAACCGGAATCCATGACCGACGCCGAAGCAGACGATATGGATAACTTGAGCGAATCCCTTGAGGCTGAGGAGGATCTCAGCTCCACCGGACCTGAAGTGCTGGTCGTCACCACTGGCGGTATGGGTAAACGCTCCTGCGTCAGTACCTACCGGAAAACCAACCGCGGTGCCCGCGGCGTTGTCAATATCCGTCTGCGGGAAAATGAAACCGTTCTCGGCGTGGTCCAGATCACTGATGAGGATGAACTGATGATGACCACGGAACGGGGACAGCTGGTGCGTATCCCTGTCAGCGAGATCCGCCGCGTCGGACGGGCGGCCAAAGGCGTTATCATCATGCGGCTTAATGATGGAGACCGTATCACCGGTATTTCCAAAGTGGCCTCTGCTGAAAAAGCTCAGGAAAACAGCGACGCGCAGCAAACTGAGAGTGCCGGTGCTGCAACAGTTCAAGAGTCAGTTCCCCAGGCGGAATCTTCCAGCGCTGAAGAACAAACTCCGGAACAGGAATAATGTTTGATCCCGCATCTTGCCTCAGAAATATGAAACGGTGCGCCATTATGGGCATCGTCAATATCACCGGTGACTCCTTCAGCGAAGGCCCTTCTTCAGCGCCGGAGTCAGCGGTAAGGAGGGCTTTTGCCCTTTTTGAGGCAGGCGCAGATATACTTGATCTGGGTGCGGAATCCACCCGTCCCGGCAGCACCGGAGTAACTCCTCAAGAGGAGTGCCGCCGGCTTCTGCCTGTACTGCAGGAACTTAAAAAGCTCCTGCCTGATACGTTGATCAGTGTGGACACCCGTCACGGGGAAACAGCCGCTGCGGCTTTAGCTGAAGGGGCACATATCATCAATGATGTCAGCATGGGCAGAGATCCGGCACTTCTGGAAGCTGTTGCAGTTGCCAATGCCACACTTGTTCTCTGCCATTCCCGGGGAACTCCGGCGGATATGGATTCTCCCCGGTACACCTTCTACCCTGCAGGAGTGCGTCAGAGTGTGGAAGCCGAACTGAGAGAAGCAGTGCATTCTGCCGCCGCTGCCGGAGTTGCCAAAGATCATATCTGGCTCGATCCCGGCATCGGCTTTGCCAAAAATGCCGATCAATGCCGTACACTTATTGATGAGGCTTCCCGTTTTTCCCGGGAATACCCCTGGCTTTGGGGGATATCACGCAAATCTTTCATGGGGGGGACTCCGGACTCCAGGGGAGCTGAAACGGTCAGACTTGAGTGCAAGCTCATCGCAGACGGTGCTTCAGTGATCCGCACTCATGATGTTGGCGCCCTGCGGCGCGCCATGAACTATGACAGAAAAGGAGCGTAAAAATCATGGATTCAGTTTTTACAGTACTCCGCGCCATTCTTGAAGTAGTCATATTGTTTGTGGTCATCAATGAGCTTCTTTATTATCTCAGAAACACCCGTGGCTCCCTGGTTCTCACAGGCGCTCTCATCGGTATCATGGCACTTGCTCTTGCAGCCAATCAGTTGGGACTTCAAGTCATCAACTACATTCTTTCAACGATTTATGCTTCAGCGTTCCTTGCTCTGATCATTATCTTTCAGCCGGAGCTGCGCCGTGCCCTTGCCCAGTTGGGGAGCATCATGGTCTGGCAAGGCAAAAAAAAGCGGGAATTTATCGGTGAAGTCGTTGCCGCTGCACGTGATATGTCACGGCGCAAATGCGGCGCCCTCATTGTTATTGAGCGCCGGATCAAATTACAGATGCTTATTGATGACTCCATTCCCCTTGACATCAAGGTGAATGCCCTGATCCTTGAGTCTATCTTCTATCCAAACTCTCCTCTTCATGACGGAGCTGTTATCATCCGTGATGACCGTATTCAGGCGGCACGGGTCATTCTGCCCCTGACCCGGAATGAAAAAATCTCCCCCCGGTTGGGAACCCGGCACAGAGCGGCATTGGGTATTTCCGATGAAACAGATGCCGTCAGTGTTGTGGTGTCTGAGGAAACCGGAGCCATCAGCATCACCTGTAAAGATGAATTCCACCGGGATCTTTCCATTCCCCAACTGGAGCATCTTCTTGAACAGTATATCATCCAGAAGGCAGATGCGGATATCTCTGAAACACTGCTGGTGATGGAAGAGTGTGACAATACAGGTCATCTGCTCAACCAGTCTCAGGAAAGAGGAGGTGCGAAAAATGCTGACTAAGATCTGGCAATTCATCAAACGCGATCCTCTGCGCCGGGGAGTGGCACTCGCTTTCGCCCTCTTTCTCTACATGCATCTGAACTTTCAGCTGACTTCGGATCGGCATCTGACCCGGGTGCGTGTTCCCGTCACGCTGGCACTTTCACCCGAACTTCAGGAGCAGACCGGTAAACCGCCGGAAATTGCGCTTACCTTGAAAGGTAAACCGGGAGCTGAATTTGTTCAGAGCAAAGTTCAGGTTTCAGTCAAGGTCAGTTCACAAAACCGCCAGCCTGACGGCTCTTTTCTTGTGAAGGTGACCCCGAAAAACATACGGATCACTGACAGGAAATTCTCTCTGTACTCTATAGATTTTCCTGAAGACGGAAATCTCAGGCTGACTCTGCTCAGCCGCAGAGAGCGTCATGTCCCTGTAAAGGTCTCTTTTGACAAAGCTGTGCCTCTCGGGAAAAAGCTGAACTGTGAAACGATTCCGGAAAAGATTCTGGTCACCGGCCCTGAAAATATACTGTCAGAGCTTTCAGAAGTGCATACACGTCCGGTTCCTCTCGGCGGAGCGCAGGACTTTTTTGAGTTCAATGCCCCGGTCACATTACCCAATGGCGTCATTGCTTCACCGGCAACAGTTCTTGTCAGAGTCACGTTGGATTCGTTGTACAGCAAACGCTCCATGCGCCTGCCGGTAACGCTCCTGAGTTCCCCGGAAAGCACTCTTACCGCCTCTTTACTCTCCCCCCTGCCCGGAGGAGTGACTGTCGTATTGAGGGGACCTGTCGAAAAAATTGCCTCTCTGACAGAAGATCAGGTACGGGTTTTTGCAGACACAGTCAGATCAGCGACTCCCGGCAGACGGCAGATTCCTCTGCGTTGTGCCGTTACAGCGCCTCAAATTGAGGTTGTTTCCATTGAGCCAAATGAAATAGAGATCCAGTTAACAACAAAAACTTCCAAATAAAACACAGGAAAGGAAAAAAGTTATGATCATCAAAAAACTCAACAGCGTGTTCCACCGTCACAGCCGCTGGCTTTTCGGATTGATCACCATCGTCATCATCATCTCCTTCATCGGCTTTATGGTGCCCGGCTCCTTCTTTGGTTTCGGTCCTGAAACCGGCAGCGGAGCAAAAGTAGGCACTGCCTTCGGGAAGGCTGTAACCTATGATGATCTGCGTCCGCTTCACCGGAGTCTTGAAATCTGCAATCAGTTGGGATTCCCTGTAGGCGAGCCCCGCATTGAACAGCAATTCTTCTTTTACTGCATTCTTGAAAAGGCTAAATCCCTTGGCATCGCCGCCAGCGACAAAGAGGTCGCAGCGGCCCTGAAACAGCATCCCATGCTTCAGACCGACGGCAAATTTGACCTCAAAAAATACAATAATCTTCAGACCAATCTGAGCAGAATGGGAATTACCAGAAGCGACATCGAAGAAGCGCTCCGCACCATTCTTCTGATCAACAAGTTCCAGAACAATCTCGCCGGTACTGTTGTGGTCACTCCCGGTGAAGCAAGAGATTTTTTCCGCCGCTTCAATACCTCTTATGAGATCAAGGTTGCTGAGTTCCAGCTTGGCAAGGCGCCTGCAATGGTCAAGCCCCAGGCTGCCAAAGTCAGCGAACTTCCCGGAGCAGAGCAGAAAGAGATCAATACTTTCTTCAGCGCCAATCAGAAAAACTATAATATTCCCGGTTGGCTGGATGTCATGGTCGTTGAATTCAAAAATAATCTTTTCACCGCCCAGGCCGCCAGAAAAGCGACTGACAGGGAACTTCTCAAATTCTACAATGCCAACAAGAGCCTTTTTGCAGGAAAAGATGGAAAAACTCAACCTTTTGCTTCAGTCAAAGCCAAAGTTCGCGATGAATTTGTAAAGATCGAAAGTGCCGATATGGCTCAGCGCGCTGCGGAAGAATTCGCCATTACTGCTGCTGATGCTGTTTCAGCCGTAAACCAGCAGAGTGAAAAAGTCAAAGCCTTCTGCCGCGTTGCCGATAATCTCAAACTTGCAGTGGTTGAAGCCCCCAAAGTCCTTCTGAACGCCAGCAGCATCGGCTCCATCCACTCTGCGGATTTGGTAAATGCGCTCAATCAGGTGGCAGGTAATCCTGTGACTAAAGCTGTCGCAACGACTGACGGTGTTTGTGTCGGATTTCTGCGCAGCCGTACCGCGACCCGTCCTGCCAAAGTGGATGAGGTGCTCGCTCAGGTCCGCGCCGATCTGGCTCAGGATAAACTTTACAAGGCGGCCCGCAAAGCAGCCGAAACAGCTTACGTTGCGATCCGTAAACTCCCTGCCGCTCAGCAGGCAAAGGCTTTCAGCTCTCTCAAAGGGGTAAAATACACAACATTGAAGTTCACTCTTGCTGAACCTGCCGCTGACTTCAAGTTCCAGCAGGCAATGGTAACTGCTCTCAACATGTCCGTGGGTGCTGTTTCTGCCCCCATGACCAATTTGCAGATGGTCAGTCTGGTTTCCAGAAAGGCTCCTGATTACAAGAACTACAAGGGCAAAGAGAGTCAGTATATGATGATTGTGCGTATGCAGAAATCTCAACAGCTCCAGTCTGCATTTATGGAAGAACTCAGTTCCCAGTGCACTCTTGATCCCTCCATCACTGCCGAGCGCTGACAAACTATGATCGAACCCGGTTCCGGAAATTGCGTCTGCGGGGCGAAGGGATTCGCCCTCGGACGTCAGGAGACGATTGAATTTTATGATTGCGACCCTGCCAAACTGGCAGATGCCGCTCTCATGGAAGAGGTTTTTGTCAATGCTGCCTGGAAATCAGGAGCAACTGTCATCAACTCCAATTTTCACCAGTTTGTTCCTCAGGGAGTTTCTGGTGTCGTCATAATCAGTGAATCACACTTTGCAGTTCACGCGTGGCCCGAACATGAATATGCTGCTGTTGATCTTTTCACCTGCGGTGACAGTGTGAATTTTGACAGGGCTGTAGAAGTGATCGCCGAAGGGATCGCCTCAAAACAATATGTTGTGTCCAGCCTGTTCAACCGGGGTATCGTGGGCAACAATGGAGTTGAACGGATGGTGCCTGTGATGGAAGAGCAAAAGTGCCACTCCTTTCAGCTCTCATGGAAAAGCCGCTGTGAAGAAACCCGTGCAAGGGGTATCTCATGTGCCATGGATATCTGCGATTGTAACAATCTGGATTTCAGTTCCGAAAAAGCTGTTGAAGGATTCGTCAGCGCATTTCTCAAAAAAACAGAGTTGGTTCCTTCCGGAAAATTAGCTGTCGTTCCCGGAGAAAAAGGTTGGAGTACCTTCGTGCAGCTGTTGGATGGCGGCTCTCTTTCCGGAGCCGCCGATTCTGAGAAACGTACGGTGTACCTTGACCTTTTTGTCAAAGGCTTCGCGGATCCCAGAAACATTGCAGAAACAGCCGTAACGCTCCTTGAAGGAGCCTATTACCGTATGCAGCCCCAGGTGCGTATTTGAAAAAATAAATTTTTCCCTCAGAAGAACTGTCTGTGACGGCTCTTCCCGGAAAACCTAAAAGCATTACACAGGAGTCAGGTTATGTCAAACGCAGAATTGAAAGCCAAAGTATTTGCCGCTATTGATGCCAACGCGGAACAAATCATAGAAATCGGTGAAACCATCTGGAAAAATCCTGAGCCCGGTTACAGAGAGTTCAAAACAGCAGCCCTGACAGCCCAAATCCTGAAATCCCTTAACTTGCCTGTTCAGGAAAAACTGGGGGTGACCGGAGTCCGGGCAGATATGACCTTTTCTTCAGAAGGTCCCACCATTGCCATATTGGGTGAAATGGATTCGCTGATCCTGCCCACTCATCCGGAGTGTGATCCGGAAACAGGCGCAGTCCACTCCTGCGGGCACAATGCCAGCATGGCCGGCATGCTGGGAACCGCTATCGGTATCGCCGCCGCCGGGATCAATAAAGAACTCTGCGGAAAAATCGCTTTCATCGCAGTTCCCGCCGAAGAGTGCATTGAGATCGAGAAGCGTCTTGAGATGATCTCGCAGGGCAAGATCGCCTCTCTGGGCGGCAAAGGTGAACTGATCCGCCGGGGCGTCTTTGATGATGTAGTTCTCTCATTCATGCTCCACAGCGGCGGCGGCTATGCTTACGGTCCCCACAACGGATTTATCACTAAAAAAGTAACCTTCAAAGGCTTTTCCTGCCATGCGGCTGCTCCCGGCGGCGGCATCAACGCGCTTCACGCCATGACACTTGCCCAGAGTGCAGTTGGACTTCTGCGTGAGCGCTGGGCGGGAATGAATCCTACGATCCGCATCCACGGCATCGTCACCTCAGGCGGAGATGTGGTCAACATCATTCCCGACAAGGCAAAGATGGAATTCCTGCTGCGGGCGGATAAAATCGAAACTCTTAAAGTGCTCCACAAGGAGTTTGACCGTGCCATGACCGGCGCCGCCATGGCAGTGGGCGCCGGAGTTGAAATTGAAACCATTCCCGGCTACATGCCCCAGTATGATGATTATGAACTTGAAGAGTTTTACAGCAGCGCTGTCAGAGAAATCGATCCGGAAATCCCGAACCGTGGCTCCATTTCACGGTGCAGTTCCACAGATATGGGCGACTTGAGCACCATTATGCCGACCCTTCACGGATATACTGCCGGTGCCTCCGGAACTTCTCATGGCGTCAGTTACAGGATCTCTGATAAAGAAAAAGCCTACGTCACCAATGCCAAGATCCTTGCCGCTATTGCCGTCGACCTTCTCTGCAACAACGCTGAAGCAGCCAAAAGGATCGCCGCCAGGCGGGAAGGAAAACTTTCTGTCAAAGAGTATATTGAACTTGCGGATTCTCTCAACGCCACGGTCATCCGCGAAGCAGAGGTATGATTTTTATGAAAAGTGCAGTCGTCATCAAAGTCAATGATTTACCGCTTTGTGACAAGTTTTACCGGGAAGTACTGCAGATCGGTTCGTCTGAATTGATCTCATCTTTCGGTTGTTTCTACCGTCTGGGAGAAGAGTCGGGACTTTATCTGATAAAAACCACCGCAAAGTTCCTTGAACACGGTTCTTCAGCTGCCAGTTGGAGCTTCACAACCCCCGATATGGCTGCACTTGAAGCGCGTCTGAAAAAGTCAGGATATCCCTTATTCAAGGAAACTTTTCATTTAGGATATGATGAATGCCGCAGAGGAACAGACCCTGAAGGCAATCAATTTTTTGTTATGGAGGAAAAATAAATGAGCAACGCTGCAATTCCCAAAATATCATCTTTTAAGACTCCGGCAGAGTTCCGGGCACATCTGCGTTCTTTAGGCTTGAAGCAGGAACTTGACGATGTGATCGAATCAACCCCCAATTCCCCCATGGGGAAAGAAATCAGTGTCTACTCCAGAAAAGTGGGCAACCGGTGGTGTATTCTCCCTATGGAAGGCTGGGACTGCGAAAGTGACGGTGCCCCCAGTGACCTGACCCGCCGCAGATGGCACAACTTTGCCATTTCCGGAGCCAAACTTCTTTTCGGCTGTGAAGCCTGTGCCGTTATGGAGTCAGGCAGAAGCAACACCCGGCAGCTGATGCTCACTGACAGCAATGCTTCCAAGCTGGGAGCGCTTCTGGATGATATGCGAAAAATCCATGCAGAACGTTTCGGTACAGCTGATGATACGCTCATCGGTCTGCAGCTGACCCACTCCGGACGTTACAGCCATCCCCATGATGATGCAAAACTTGAGTCTGTGACCGCTTATTCACATCCGCTTCTGGATGAGAGATTTCATTGTACTTCAGCCAACATCATCAGTGACAGTGAAATCCCCAATGTGGTGAAACACTTTGCCCAAGCCGCTGTTCTGGCACAAAAACTGGGCTTTGACTTTGTTGACGTGAAAATGGCACACGGCTATCTCGGACACGAATTTCTGAGTGCCTTCACCCGTCCGGGCGCCTACGGTGGTTCTTTTGAAAACCGTACCCGTTTTTTCAGAGAGATCGTTGAAGCGATCCGTGAAGCCGCCCCCGGTCTTGCCATTGCCACACGCCTTTCTCTCTTTGACTGTATTCCCTTTGAGCCGGGGGCTGACCGCCGCGGCGTTCCCATGGAACGGGGCGATGTCAAGGTCGGCAATTATCCTTACGCTTTCGGCGGTGACGGAACCGGATTGGGAAGGGATCTGACTGAAACAAAGATGTTCCTTGAACTTTGCTGTCAGCTTGGCATTGAACTGGTCTGTACCACCGTGTGCAGTCCCTACTACAATCCTCATTTCCAGCGTCCTGCCTACTATCCAGTCTGGGATGGCTATTTGCCCCCGGAAGATCCCGTTGCCGGCGCCTGCCGGCAGATCGAAACTGTGGCAGAACTCAAGAAAGAGTTCGGCGACAGAATCAAGCTGGTCGGATCCGGATACAGCTGTCTCCAGGAGTACATGGTCAACATTGCCCAGAGAGTCGTCCGAGACAATCAGGCAGACTTTATAGGCATCGGCCGTCAGGCTCTTGCCTATCCTGAGATCTGCGCCGACTCACTTGCCGGAGCTCCCATGCAGACAAAGAAGCTCTGCCGTACCTTCGGCGATTGTACCACAGCCCCCCGTAACGGTCTTGTTTCCGGTTGTTATCCCCTTGACCCCTTCTACAAAGTCAAGAAAGAGGCAGAGATCCTTAAAGAGCGCAAGCGGGAACTGGCTGAACGTCTGCGTAAAAATTGACTCTTGAAAATGGAGTGTTTCCCATGATCTTTTTCTTCTCTGACAATCACTACAACACCCACGCGGGCAGAAATATTTTTCAGAACTTCCCGGAAGATTTGAAAAAAAGAACCGCCTTTTTTGAAGATGATTTCTCAGTGCTGGAAGATGGATCATGGGAAAAGAAGTGTACGCTTCTCGTCCTCCATCTCATAGGAGGCACCTGTTCTCTGCCCCATCCGGGCGCAGGAGCCGAAAAAGCAGTAAAAAACTATTGTGAGCAGGGCGGGAATATGCTTCTGCTCCATGGTTCAAGTGCCGCTTTCTGGCAGTGGCAATGGTGGCGCAGCATCACCGGGATCCGGTGGGTGCGCCCCAATGACCCGGATCAGGTGGATCGTTCGACCCATCCTCAGGGCATCTGCTCTGTCAAAGTATGTAAATGCCGTCACGAATTATCAGAGCGGCTCATTCCCTTTGAACTCCCCGAAGATGAAGTCTATACCTCTCTTGAGCAGACCCGGCCAGCTATGTTTTTGATGGAGGGATGGGTCAATGGAGAGAATTCGCCACAATGCAGTGAAAGTCACACGCCATGGGGCGGAAAAGTGATAAACTTCATTCCCGGACATAAGGAAATATGTGTCAACACGCCGGAACTTTCCGCCAATATTGAGATTCTGCTCCGCTACCTTCTTAAAGATGTTCCGCAGATCCTCTGATTTCGATGCGCTTTCCACACTTTTCGACGGTGGAAAGGCGGTGGGCGACCATGATCAGAGTTTTTTCTCCATAAAGACCATCAAGGGCATCTATGAGAGCCTGTTCCGTTTCTGAATCCAACGCGCTTGTTGCTTCATCAAAGATAATGATTTCAGGATCCCTGTAAAGGGCGCGGGCAATACCCAATCTCTGCCGCTGTCCGCCTGAGAGGCGTATACCATTGTCTCCGATAACGGTGTCCATCCCCTGCGGCAGGGAGTCCACAAATTCTTCAAGCTGGGCAATGCGGAGTACTTCTCGCACTCTGTCGCGGTTCCTTTCCTCATCAGAGCACCCCAAAGCAACGTTGGCTGCGATTGAGTCATCAGCAAGCACGATGAACTGGGGAACAAAACCGATGAGTTTGCGCCATGCCCCCAGGGAAGAACGGATATCCCTTCCATCCACAGTGATCCTTCCGGCAGAGGGCAGCTGCAGCCCCAGCAGCAGATCTATCAGTGTACTTTTGCCGCCGCCGGTGGGACCGATGACAGCCATGGAACTGTTGCGTTTCAATTCAAAACTCAAATTATCTATAACTGTACGTTCATTGCCCGGATAAGAGAAAGAAACATTTTCCACCCGAAGTGTATCGTTGAAGTTCAATTTTTCGCCGGACGTCCCCAAGTCCTCCTTTTCCCACTGAGACGCGGCAATGATATCACGAAATATGGCATGACCGCCGCTCATGGTATTCAATGAGTAATGGATACGGCTGATGGCAGGCAGAAGTCTTGACATGGCAGCAATAAGCAAACTGAAACTGAGAATAACGGAACCAGTATCTTCTCCGTTGTAAAGCATGATGATAAAAACCAGAATGGCGGAAATAACAGCCAGAGTTTCCAGAAACAGCCGGGGAATTTGCCCGCAAGTATAAAACCGTTTTTCCAAATCCCCCCGTTTCTTCCGGACTCTGTCAAACTTTGCGGAAAAGAAATTTTCCAAACCGAGGACTTTAATGCTTTTTATATCCTCAAAAGAGTAATAACATATTTTGTTGATCCGCGTTATTACATCATTGAGTTCTTTTCCGATTTTGAAATTGACCTTTCTCAAGGGGAAATAGATCAGCAAAGAACCGATTCCGAAAATCAATGTACATTCAATAACAACGAGCGGGATCGTAAAAAGCAGCAGCAGAGTTATGAAAATAATGGTCAACAGATCCACGAGGACGATCATCCCCGGCAGCAGGACCATGTTTCCCAGCTGTTCCACTTTGTTGATAACAGTTTGCAGTTCCACCTTGCCGTGATCGGCAAAAATATGGTAACGTGCCGAAAGAAAAGTTGAATAAAGACGGCTGTTGATCTCCACAAGTCTGCCGTAGGTGAATGACGCGTATATATGCACTGTAAACAGGATCCATAAATTTTTCACAGTGTACATACACACTATACAGCAGCAGCAGATGAGCAGAAATTGTTTTTCATCAGCCCAGCTGAAAAGCTGCCTGAAAAAACAAAGCAGAGTGTTTTGCTCCAACAGTTCAGGTTTTGTAAAAGCGGCCACCAGCGGCAGCAGTAATCCGAGTCCTGCGATTTCCATGGCTGCGCCTATGCAGAGCAGAATGACCAATCCCAGCAGATACCATTTATCCCGGGGGCAAAGAAGTTTTCTGAAACCGTTTATGATCTCCAGCAAAGCAAAAGAAGCCATGAAATGTTTTTTCCTTTTTTATTTCCACACTGTCAGATCAGCACCGATATCTCTGCCGTCGCTGCCCCGCTTTCGGGCGGGGGAATCAACAGCGAGAGAAAAATCGCCCTGATCAGGATTTTTCATTTTCGGATCGGCAAAAAGGCCGTTTTTCTCAATGCCATAGTGTTTGCGGCACTCTTCGATGGTCGCGTATGCGTCCTGACGCATGATCTGTCCGACAGAAAAAATCCCCAGTTTGCCGCCTGATCCGAAAACCTTCTGTAAAGGACAACGCTTTTTAGTGAACCAATACAAGTTCCAGTCACAAATCAGCCGGGTTTTGTTATGACCGACAGAAATTGCAGGGTTTCTGTGATTGGCAACGACATCGACACACAGATTATTGGTTATAACGACTTCGGCGTTCTCTCCGCCGGCAACGTGTATGGCATTGATCCCGGATCCCCAAATCGTATTGTGGTCAATCTTCACCCCTTCAGACTCCAACAGCCAGATACTGTGGAACGCTCTGTCGAAAACGCAATTTGTCACCTCAAAACCTTTGACAAAACGACCATAGACGTGCAAATTGCCCATTCGCCGTGCCGCTCCAGCCAGAAAACGGCAGTTGATGATCTTTATTCTTTCAGAACGGTTGATACAAATCATCTTGGACTTGCTGGAATACCGGGAGTCAACAAAGTCGATTCCGTCAATGGTCAACCCTTTTACATGAGAAGCCTGAATAGTGCTGTCAAACATATTGGCCCCGCTGATCCGGACCGTCCCGGGACTGGCGGCTTTGATGGTCAAATCGTCAGCAAACACATTGATCATTTCAGGATAAAAGCCGGGGGAAATCAGAACAGTGTCTCCGCTGGCAGCAGAACGGACTGCATCAGCAATGCGGAAAAACTTTTTCCCTCTGCCCACTTCAAGAATCTCCGGTACGGTTCTCTTTCCCCCTTTGGCAGTGGAAAAAACAATCTTTTTGCGCCATGGACGTTCTTCGTTATGACGGAAAAGCTCCAACTCCATTTCGTAATTTGTTCCCGGCTTGAGACCGGGGACGCAAAGATCATTGGCACAACTCAAATACTGACCGAAACGCACTCTGTCTTTAAAAATCCTCTTTTTGCCCTGTTTGACAGTCACAGAGGCCTGCACATAATCTTTGGGAGTATTCCATGAAACCACAGCTTTGGTACCGCAGCTTCCGGGAGTCACTCGGACATATTCCACCACCAACGGCGGCTTTGTGTCAGGGATAACTCTGCCCCCGATCCATGTTCCGCGGCTGCCGTGCACCCGGTTTTTCAGGGGCACAGTGCCATTGACACCGGCAGTAAAACTTTTGAAAGTTTCTCTGAAGGGCCACTTTTTAAGCTCTTCAGCGGTCATGAAACCATTGTGTTCAGAAACAACATCTATGGCTGCGACGTTCACATTGCTCAGGATGTTTTCTCTGATGACAACTCTTCCGGAGCTCTTCACAACACACTTTTCAAGATCGTTGTTGGCAAGGATCACCTTGCCGGAAACAGCAGCAAAGGTCACATTTCTGAAAACGTTCTCGTTGAAAGTGCCCTGAGTATCTTTCATTTTGAAAGTACAATCCTTGAAGTCCATATTTTCAACTTTGATGTTGCTGCATTTTTCAAAAGAGATGACACATTTTTCCCATTTGGCGGTATTGAAACTTTTGTCAGAAAGCACCACATCTTTCACATTTTTCAGAATCAGAGAGCCTGAGTAATTACCCGCCATAAAGTACACGGTGTCTCCGCTCTTGATTTTGGATTGCAGCTCAGCAAGAGTCGCAAAAGGCTTTTCCGGCGTTCTGCCATCCCCGCCTCTGCTTCCGGGTTTCACAAACCAGACGGAAGCTGCCTGAGGCGCGAAACCATTCCCCAGATACTTGGAGTCAGGCAGCAGACGGTAATCCATTTTTTCAGGATTGACGAAACGACCTTTTTTCTGCCATCCGTTTTGTTTGAGTTCCAGATTATCCCTCATTTCAGGGGTATATTTTTCGCCGGAGTTTGGAACGGTAAAGTTGAAAATACCGGGCAAAACAGAGTTATTTCTGATAGTGGCA
Source organism: Lentisphaeria bacterium (assembly GCA_017507125.1). Classification (GTDB taxonomy): domain Bacteria; phylum Verrucomicrobiota; class Lentisphaeria; order Victivallales; family Victivallaceae; genus UBA1784. The sequence continues at coordinate 73,013 of JAFWBQ010000121.1, read as the reverse complement.
CTACTGCCGGGCACAGAATAAAGTGTCACCCCGCCCCCCAGATAGAGATTGTTCAAGTGCCTGGTATGTTTTCTGATACCGGGTTTGAAACGCATCACCCCGCCGCCGCGGGATTTGTCGATGGAAATAACTTTGTTATTGATGAGATCCACGTATTCCGCATCGGAGCCCCCATAGTGTGCCAGATTGTAAACTTGTCCGCTGCCGGAAGTATAGTTGCCGTAAAAGGGCAGACTGGCTCCATTGTTGATGAGCACATTATTAATCAGTTTGACATTCCTGACAGTACCGCCGGTATGTATTCCGAAACCGCTGTTACGAATGGCAACACAGTTTTCAAAGGTGACACCATCCACATACCATCCGGTGGAAAGTCCGCAAGTGGTTCCGACGGCGCTGCAGTTACGCACCGATCCTGAACCGAAAAAAAGTCCCTTCTGACGTCCGCGCAGATAAAACCCCTTGCCGGAGTGGAATTCAAAAGAAAGTCCATCGACATGAATGTTGCGTCCCACAAAATTCATACCGGAGCTGCGGATCATTTTTTTGGACCTGTAAGAGGGAGGGACTCTTCCGGCAAAAGGAACGGCAATAAATCCCCCATTTTCAGGGTCGGCGTGCCAGGAACCATCCAGGGGATTGACGTAGATCCTGCCGTTGTCAGGATCCTGCCAGAAACTGCCGGGCTGACGTTTAATCAGTTCCACAGACTCCAGCTTAAGATAGCGGTCCAGGGTGATCTTCTGCCACAAATCGCACACGGCGTAGGGAAAATCTGCAACCCAGAGTCCATCAGGTAATTTCTTCCAGCTGCTTACCGGCCATCCCCACGAAATTACGGGTGTTTCGTCGGGAAAAGCCTTGAGGATGACCGGCTGAGGATTTTTGTCGTTCCACTCCCGTCTGACGAGTTCATGGTAGATGCCGCCTCTGAGCATCACAGTGTCTCCGGATCCGGTCATTCGCAAAACACGATTGATGCTGCGTGCAGGCTTGGATGGATCTGTTCCGGGATTTTTATCATTGCCGTCAGGGGAAACATAAAAAACTTTCCCTGAGACACCCATCCCGGTCAGAAGCACCAATAAAAAGAGAGTCCTCTTCAACATCGATAAAGATTTCCTTGACAACTTCAAGCGCATCTTTGAATCATTTTACTTTTTGATCTTTGGAGAAAACGCCGCAAGTTTACGGTAATATCCGCTTATTTCGACAGCCTGTTTATACTCTTTTTCCCCTTTGAGATATTTCAGGGATTCCTCAGCGATCTGCAAAGCAAGATCAACTCTGCTGAGACAGTAAAGACTCTGGGCATAATAAAGCATTGCCCTGCCCTTTTCTCTTTTGCTGCTGTACTTGCCGGCATTAGCGGCAGCCCGTGCCACAGTGTAGATATTTTCGGGATTCATCTTTGCAAAAGGACGATTAAGCTCGCCAGTCACAAATTTGAGCAGGATCCGGGGATGGTCTTTAAAAATGGAAGTCAGCCGGAAATAAAACTCGCCGAGTTTGTTTTCCATGTGACCAAGCTCCAGCATCTTCAGCTCCATCTCATAAAATCCGGGATCGAGAGGATATCTTTTCTGAGCCCGATGGATCGCTGCCACTGCATCTTTGACCGAATTCAGCCGGCGATAGTATATTCCAACCTGAAGCGACACGATTTCCCTGGGATTAACGCCTGGACGGGTCAGTTCCTTTTCCAACAGCGCCAAAGCTCCCTTATAGTTGTTTTTGACGATCATTCCGGTAAAAGCCGCGTTGAAGTCATCATCACCGATAACCTTTTTCTGATCGTATTTACCCTTTTCTACAGCATTGACCATAAAGGGGATCCTTGCGGGATTCCCGCGCCAGAGCAGTTTGCCGTCCTTACCGATCAGCACTGCCGCAGGCAAACGGTTTTCAGCTCTGAGGAAAAGGTTGAAGTTGCTCTTATTGTTGTCTACCAGAAGCGGGATCGTACCAAGCTGCCGGACAAGAGGAAATTTTACGATATTCTGCAGACTTCCTTCGGCAACAGCTACACAGGCAACAGGCTCACGCCGCACCTGATGGGCAAAGCGGCTGAAGGACTGCATTGCAAGGACACTTGAATGTTCAGGTTGCCAGAAAAGAATGGCAACCATCTGTTTCCCTTTGAAAGATGCAAGAGAGACCTTTTTCCCCTTTGTCCAGACGCCTTGGCCGAATTCCGGAGCCGGACTCCCGATCTTGAGAAAACCGGATCCCATAACAGCCGCAGCGGCAAGAAAAAGCCCTAAAGATAATTTCTTCATTGTTCCAAACTCCTCAGCCATAAAATAACAGGTTCAACCGCAAACAACAAAAATGCGGTGACGAAAAGGGGCCATCCGGCGATACCGGCCTGACAGAGATTGCTCCCGATAAGGATCAGGAATGCAGCATTGAGCAGCAGTATGAGTCTGAACAGCCAGCGGTTGCAGCCCAGAAGGATAGGATTCACTTTGTTTTTTTTCACTTTGTCAGCACTGTCTGAAGAGGGGATGCCGGGATTCTCGGCACGGCGCAGCAGTGCGGCACGGATCATGGAAGATGTGAGACGTTCAAAACTGATCCCGGCAGCGGCAGCAGCTTTCGGAACCAGACTGGTAGCGGTAAATCCGGGCAGATTGTTACCTTCCAAAACCAGAGGGATCCCCTCAGAATTGACAATAAAGTCCACTCTGAGCATATCCCTTGCTCCGGCAAAACGATAAAAATCAACGGCGATTTGCCGGGCGCGTTCAATAACCTCCTGAGCCACATTCTGCGGAGGGCACAAATATTCGGTGTGTCCGTTTTTATAGAGGTACTTTGCGTCGTAGTCGTAAAAGCCGTGGGGCGCACGGATCTCAATTGCGTCAAGAGCCCTGCCGTCGATAACAGGCACAGTCAATTCAATGCCGGAAACGAACTCTTCGACCAGTAATTTTTCAGAATGTTTGAAAATTTCATCGAGGGCAGACTCCCACTGAGCTTGATTTTCGACTTTGGCAATCCCCACGCTTGACCCCTCCTGAGGAGCTTTCACCATCAGGGGCAGTTTCAGTTCCGCAGGAAACTCTCTGTGCTCTTTATCCACAACGCACCACTTTGCCGTCGGCAGTCCGAAGCGGTCAAGCATGGTCTTAGTGGCAATTTTGTCCATGATCAGAGCACTTGCGACAGAATCGGACCCCACAAACTTGATCAAATTCTCTTCAAGCAGCTCCTGCAGTTCACCATTTTCCCCGAATCCGCCATGCAGAATGGGAAAAACGGCATCGCTGTTCCGCATTTCAGGCAGGATCTCACACTTTTTCAAGTCGCTCAGGATCACATTATAACCGCAATTTTCCAAAGCATTTGCAACGGCGGCACCGCTTCGCAAAGAAACTTCACGCTCGCTGGAACTGCCGCCGCAAAGGACGTTGATTTTCAAGGGGGCAATAAACCGGTCAATGATCTTCTGCGCATCAGGATTGACGAAGCAAGTCTCCCGCCGCAGATAAAAGCCCTGTTTTTCGGCGACGGTCCGGCGGATAAGACGGATCAGCTGCATATAATCAGCTTCGCTGCCGCTGCCGTGATTGACGATAAAATTTGCGTGTACCGGACTGATTTCCAAATCTCCCAGCCGGAATCCCTTTAAACCGGCCTCATCAATAAGTTTCCCCGCAGGTTCCAGAGAAGAAACATTGCGGAACGTGCATCCGGCAGAACGTACATGAGGTTCTCTGACCTTCCGCCGCTCCACTTCAACTTTGATCTTCTCTCTTTCACATTCGGCGCTGCTTTGAACAAGTTCAAAAGTGACCTCTGTTATAACCACATCGTCAGGCAAAGAGGAGCCGCGGTAAAAGAAGTTGAGTTCACTCCCCTTTGCGGACCACTCTTCACCTCTGAAAGTCACCCCCTTCACTTCATGGACGAGTTTACCGGTTTCCTGTCCGGAAGCCCCGGCATTCATCCTGACGGCACCCCCAAGGGTACCGGGAATACCGCTGAGTTCAGAAAGTCCGCCGAGTCCCTCATCTGCGGCGAACCGGGCGGCCCGGGAAAGTCTCAACGCCGCTCCACAGCGCATAAAGAGCCCGGAAAATTCAACGTTGCTGAAAGAAGCTCCATCAAGACGCAGTGCCACGCCGGGATAAGGAGAATCCATTCCAATCAGATTGCTGCCGGCACCGAGGATGAAAAAGGGGATAGAGTTCTCTTTCAGGGCCGTCACGACCTTTTTAAGCTGTTCTGCGGAGGAAATCTCAGCCAGCAGAGGCAAAGTACTCCCCACACCCATGGTGGTTATTTCTTTATAAGGTACATTTTCCAGCAGTTTCAGGTCACTTGCAGCAGCCGAAAGCAGTTTTTTAAGATCACTCATAATCAAACTGTTGTCTCCAGAGTATTCCACTCATTCAGCACTTGACAGCGCCGACTAAATCGGAAACGTGGGTGATATTACGTCGTTCCATATACTCCTTAAGGTACTCAATGACCTTGAGAGGCGTATAGGGATCCACAAAGTTCGCCGTTCCCACAGCAACAGCAGAAGCGCCTGCCAGAAGAAACTCAACGGCATCGGCACCGTCACAGATGCCGCCCATACCGATAATGGGGATCCTGACTGCTTTGTAAACATCATAAACCATTCTGATGGCAACAGGTTTCACAGCCGGCCCGGAAAGTCCCCCGGTACGGTTGGCAATTTTAGGTTTCCACGTTTCAATATCAATGGCCATAGCGGTAAAGGTATTGATAAGAGAGACGGCGTCGCTGCCTTCAGCTTCAACCACTTTTGCAAATTCACCGATGGAGGTCACGTTGGGAGAAAGTTTGGTAATAAGCGGCAGCGAAGTATTTTTACGCACTTCGCGTACAACCTGTGCAGCAAGCGCCGGATCAGTTCCGAAAGCAGCGCCGCCCGCCTTGACGTTGGGACAGGAAATATTGATTTCCAAAGCGGTAATACCCTCTTTTTCCGCTTCCAGGGCAGCGGCAACTTCGCCGTATTCACCGATGGAGGTTCCCCAGATGTTCACAATGACAGTGGCGTTCACCTTGCGTAAAAAAGGCATATAATGTTCATTATGCAGGAACTTTTCCACCCCCGGTCCCTGAAGACCGATGGCATTGAGCATTCCCCCGGTAACTTCAGCGACCCGCGGCATGGGATTTCCGTGTGAAGGAGTCATACGAATACCTTTCACAGTCACAGCGCCCAGTTGGGAAATGTCATAAAAATCGTGATATTCTTCGCCGTATCCGAAGGTACCGGAAGCTGTCAGCACCGGATTTTTCAACTGGAACTTACCCAGATCAACACTTAAATCCACACTCATTTCACAAATCTCCGATATAGATATCTTCTGCCGGGAACACCGGACCTTCTTTACAGCTGCGGGCGTAACGGAACTTGTCAGGAGAATTTTCATCGTTGACCTTGACCACACATCCGAAACAGCTGCCCACACCGCAGCACATGATCTCATCCAGACTCAATTCGCCGCACATATTTTCTTTTCTCATCAATCCTGCGAGAGCCATCAGCATGGGTTTGGGTCCGCATCCGTAGACATAAAAGGGCTGATCCTGAGGGGACTCCATAAGTTCAGGAATAAGTTCTGTCACAAATCCCTTTCTTCCCATGGAACCGTCATTGGTGGCGACGCGCACATCATAACCGGCAGCTTTGTATTCATCGACCAGCAGCAGATCATCGGCACTGCGGGCTCCCAGCAGCACCACGCCGCCGGGCATGGAACGGGTCAACTGCCATGTCGCGGCGGCTCCGTAGCCCCCTACGATGACCAGAGCCCGATGATCCGCCTGAGGCGTAAAGGGTCTGCCCTGGGGCCCCATCAGGTCGCAGCATGCACCTTTTTCCAGTTTGCTCAAGGCGGCGCTGCCTTTGCCCACCACCTTGTAGAGAAGTGTCACCACACCGTTTTCAGCGTCTTTGATACTGAAGGGCCGACGGAGCATAAAGTCCCGTCTTTCATCTATACGTACATGGACAAAGTGACCGGGCTTTGCCGCCGCCGCCACTTCAGGAGCGGCGAAACGGACCTGGTAATAGTCCCCCTTCAAATTGACATTTTCAAGAATTTCTGCTTTCATAAGTAAGTTCCGTTGATATAGGGATTGTTGCGGCGCTCTGCGCCGATTGTTGTTACAGGACCATGACCGCAATATGCCTTTATGTCATCAGGCAGCGCCATGAGAACATCAAGAAGTGAGCGGGTGATTTCGCGGTCATCCCCTCCGGGAAGATCGGTTCTGCCGCAGGAGTTGAGAAAAAGGGTATCTCCGCAGAAAAGATCTTTGCCGAAAAGGAGTCCGGCACCACCGGGAGTATGTCCGGGGAGTGCCAGCACCTTGAAATCGGGATTTTCCACATATTCTTCAGGCCGCGGTGGATTTTCGAGGGGCTCAGGGAAATAGGGGGGCAGACAGTTGGAACTGCTCAGATAATAGGCATGATCCGGCGTTCTGAGCCGCACACAGTCACATCCGAGAGCTGCGGCACAGAATCCGGCAGCGTGGATGTGATCAATGTGAAAATGGGTCAGCAGCAGTTCCACTTTGTCATAATCAAACTTTTTTGCCTCTGCGACGATCCGCTCTCCGTCATCTCCCGGATCAATGATGTAAAGAGCTTTTCTTTCTTCCACAAAGACCAGATAACAGTTGGTGTCGAAAGGACCGACTTCCAAAGTTTTAACGATCATGTTTTTTCCTCAAATTGATCTTTTTGAATAAAATACGGTCTGCTTCAGGCTGAGAAACCCGTAATTTACGGTTTTCCAGCTCGCAAAAATCCAAAGGTGTCACCAGTTCCACCGGCAGGAACAGACGGCTGTAGATCGTAATTTGTCCGGAAACAGCAGAATAGTCTTCAGTAAATTGAGCCGAACCGTACTTGCCTTCCTGAATTTTCTCTTTTCTGCCAGGAACAACAGTAAAGCCCGGAGGCGGTACTATGCTGTACCGCAATATGAGCCGTGATGCCGAATTCCGCCAATAAGGAGTGGTTCGTCCGCCGGAAACAGGCAGAGCGCCCACGCTCTGAAGCAAATCGTAACGCGGCAGGGGCATGATCCGGAACTCTCCTGCCCGACTCAGGAACTCATCAGCTTTGACGGTATAAGTCAGGACTCCCGGAAACGCATTGAAACGGTACTCCGTCACACCGGTCAATTTTCCGGTGTGGGAAACGGCACTTGCCCTCTCTTCAAAAAAGCGGCGGCGCCTTTCAGGTGTGGCATTCTCAAGAAATTCCTTCACCTGTTCATAGTATTTTCCGTAGAGGGACTCTGTTACCCGGATGAGAGCAGAATCATCGGCTTTACATTCAATGTGGAATTTTAAACTTCTGCCCGAGCCAAGGAAAGAAGAAGTCGGTATCGTCACCAATCTTCCGGTGTTGAGTTCCAAGCCCAGCTTGTTTTCACTGTTGACACTTCCGGGACACGCATAGCGCCCCGTATCGTTGAGATACCACTGCAGATCCGGAACATAAAGCAGAATTTCTTCTGTCATACTCTCAGGATCCGGATTGTGGTTGAAAAGACGTGCTGTCTGCTGAGTGCCGCCTGTTAAAGAAACACCCACAAAACGATACTCTATATTCAATGCTTTGAGAAGTGCACCCAGCAATATGGCGCGGTCAGCTGAATGGCCGTATCCTGTTTTGAGAGTCTCCGCCGCATCACTGAGCGCACTCAGCGGAATATCTTTCAGAGAAACATGACTCTTGCGGATAAACTTGTCGACATAGTCTCTGACGGCGATGATAAGAGATTCTTTCCTGCCGCTCTTGTGCCACTTCTGTTCTTTGATGACCTTTTCGGCTGCCGGAAGCGAACGCTCAACCTTTTCTGCAAGGAGTTTATTCAACATGAGAGCATAGCTTTTATTGTCTTCTGAACTCAGCAGAACTCCCGGCAAAAAAAGCTGCCAGAGAGGTTGTCCGGCTTCATTCTGCACCCGGGACAGATTGCTGAACTGCCAGACCCGGATCTGCTTTCCTTCCTCGCGTCTCTCCTCAAAACGGAGAACGGCATCACCGGAAATGCTGCTTTTCAAATACATATTTTCCGGAGCTGTCACCGTCAGAGCCCCTCTGATCACCGGCGCTGACCGGGAGACAAAACAGAACTGTCCGGAAAAGAAAGGACGTTTGACATAATTACGGGTGATATCCAGCACCAAAGAACTTCCCGGAACAACTCCGGGCAGACTTATGACCATGACTTTCTCTGCCGGATACCGGGGAGCGCTGCCATTTCTGGGTGAATCCATCACATTGATCTCAGAAGGCATCACTTTTCTGACCTTTCCGTCAGGCGCGACCACAGCGACGTCAACTTTTCCAAGTTCCGTCCATCCGGGCAGAAAGTGCACTTTGACTTCACTGTGTTCCTTGACACCGGCATAATTCAATATTTTCCTTCTGCTTCTGTTTCTGACGCTCCAATTTGCCGGATCCTTGATATTTACAAAAAGTTCCATCTCTTCAATGACCGAGTTGGCACCGGGAAAAGCCTCGAGAGCTTCCGCAACCGAATTCAGTTTGAAATCACGATGCGCCACGGGAATTACTTTTGCAGAATTCCGTATTTTTCCCAGCAGACGTTTCAGTTCCGGATATTCCCCGGCAGTCAGTTCAAGGGTATTGACATCCATGACGCGCCGTCCTTTGAGGACGCCTCCGGATAAAAACATTGAGCGGCCGAAAGTGATCTTTTTCCCGATATTGAATCGCTCCGGCTGAGGCAGCGCCCGCATACGGAAAGTCCGGGGCAGAGCGACAGTGTATTCTTCATCGGTAGAACAGGTGCTTGCAAGTTTCAAAGGATATTTTCTTGACAAAAGAGAGGTTCCCTGAAAAACGGCTTCTCCAATGCCGAAAATGGATGCAAATTCCGGCAGCGGCAGCAGCTGGAGCTCTTTTCCCTTACCGGCAGGAGCAGAAAAACGGAAACGGAATTCAATGTTCCGGGACATATCGCGGATATTTTCCGGGATCACCTTCAAATCTTCAAGCACTGCTCCGGGCAGGATCTTTTGAAGACGTCCCGTAAAAAAACGTTTTTTTTCCTCTGCAGTCCATCGTGAAAGAGCTCCCCGATAGTAAAGATCGTTCACTCCGAGAAGTCTGACACTGCTTTCGCCCCGCAGCTTCAAATCGGAACCGACTTGTGCTTTGGTTCTGATCCGGACACAATTTTCACGGGCGGGAACCACTGGAGAACGACGCAATTTTTCTCCACGCGGATGAGCGACAAGATAACTCATATCCGCCTGAAATGCAGGAAACAATTCTGTGGTCGATTCATAAGTGGGATCCATAAGCACATAATTACCCTTCCCCAGTTCAACAGCTGTAACAGCATGATTGAAATAACCATTGGGGATCTCATCATCTTTAGGATCACCAGCCATAAAGAGAACCGGGTAGGCTTTGAATCCGGCAAGTTCCAGCATTGACACCAGCAGAGCCGCCTTGTCCCGGCAGACACCGTAACGCTGTTCAAAGGTCAGTTTCACATCATGGGGCTCGTATCCGGGAGCTTCCTTCTCAGGAGTGATCCCCATATAACGCACATTCTGGGAAACAAACTGAAAGAGCGCCTTCACCTTTTCCATCTCGCTCTTTTTTCCTCTGACCAGTGTTTCCACATGTTTTTTCATAGCGGGAGTCACAGCATCAAGGCGGGGACGGCAGAGCTTCCAGTACCAGCGCGACACCTCTTCCCACGATCCGGCAGTACTGACAAGAAGACGCTGGACACAGGTATGAAGCTCCGGCATACCGGGTTCAGGGATGACCTGCGGCACATTACGGGCACTCCATTTGTAAATGATGCGGCCGCCAATCTTTTTCCGGGAAAAAGCAACCGTTCCTTTGACTTCATCTTTAATGGCGATGGAACGCAGCGGCAGCTCCTCAGGACCGTTTACCTCAATATTGTTCTCGAGGATGGGGGAATTGGACTGAAGAAGGCTGTAGTTGCTCCAGAATCCGGGTATTCTGGGTTTAAAATGTTCATCGCTGCTTTTAAGATAAAGGAGATCTCCGATTTCCAACCGGGGCACACTGACAACCAAATTGCGACTGGCGGGATCGTAGATATTGCTTGCCATCTGTGAAGAATCGATCACATTACGGCTGTTTCCGGCAATATCGACCTCCACTCGGCTGCCGTCAGGTTTGATGACCGTCAGCTTATGAACTTTCACGCGGTTGTAATGTGTATTGAAGTAGAACTTCAAATTACGCAGTTCCTGTCTGCCCTTTTCGGTCAGGATTTTAATATAAATTTCATCTGAGACCTTGTAGATCCCGGATTTTTCATAGGTGTAATGCTCATTTTCCCGCAGCAAAACACTGTCGGCGTCCGGGAAGCTCTTCCGGGTGATTTTTCCCGCCTTTTGCAATAATAAACTATCCAGCTTTACTGCAGGTTCCGTTCCCTGAGAGACCGGCATCACAAACAGCAGAAGCAATAACAGCAACAGCACTCTTTTCATCTCTGAAATTTCTCCCAATTCTGCAAAAAAAAGTTCTTTTTCAAATATACCACTTCCCCGCAGTTTTTCAAGGCGGAAACAGAACTTTTTACAGAAGTGTTTTTATGATTTACTGCAAAAGGCGTTGTACTGTTCAGCAATCCTGCCTGCAATACTTTCCGGGTCAAGTCCTCTTTCCCGGCGCAACTCTGCAACATTGCCGTGCCCTACACTGCTGCTGCCCCAGTTGAAGAGCAGTACCCCGCCACCGGGAACAGCGGCGCAACACTCACTGAGGGCACCTCCGAGACCGCCGCCGGCGTGATCTTCGATGACCACCTGAAGTCTGTTGGAAAACCTCAAAGCAGTTTCCCGGTCAAAGGGAGCTGCAAAACGGGCATTGATCAAAGTCGTTTTGATCCCTCTCTGTCTGAGAAGTTCCGCTGTCTGTTCAGCGATACCGCATTCTGCGCCCAGTGCCCACAGGACGGGGCCTTCGGAGCATTCTCTCAATATCTCTGCTTTTCCCATCTGCAAGACTCCCGGCGGAGGGAGTGTTTTTTCACAACTGTTTCCCCGGGGATAACGTATGACACAGGGTGCATCAAGTTCCAGGGCAAAATCCAGCATCAACTCCAATTCGCTGCAGTTCCGGGGCATCATGACCGTCAGTCCCGGCAGTGCCCGCAAAAATCCCAGATCGTAGATACCATGATGGGTGGGACCGTCGGGGACAGCCCCGGCCCTGTCGAATACAAAGATTACAGGAACTTTTCCCAGGACAGTATCATGATAGATGCAATCCAACGCTCTCTGGGCGAAAGTGGCGTAAAGGGCACAAATGGGCCTTTTCCCTCCGGCTGCCATGCCGGCGGAAAAGACAACAGCATGTTCTTCAGCGATTCCCACGTCAAAACATCTGCGGGGGTACTTTGCGGCAAAAGCAGTCATGCCGACACCGGGGATCATAGCGGCAGAGACGCCGATGATCCTCTCATCATGTTCTCCTTTGCGGCACATCCATCTGCCCAGAGTTTCGGAAAAACCGCCGGCAGATGCGACAAGTTGGCCGCTTTGCGGTTCAAATTTTCCGACACCGTGATATATTACAGGGGCCTCTTCGGCATAAGGAGCCCCCTTCCCTTTCTTTGTTACCACATGAAGGATCAAAGGACCGTCAAGTTCCTTTATGCGTTCAAGCATAGCGATCAACTCCGGCAGGGAGTGACCATCCACGGGACCGAAAAAACGGAATCCGAAAGACTGAAAAATCACACTGGGCGGCAGCAGTACGGCCTTGAACCAGTCATCCAGCCGGCGCATCAGACGGAAGAGCCGTGGAGAACGAAGAATGGTACGCCGTAAAAAACGCCGGGTACGGTTGTAAAAGCGGCCGGAAATGATTTTGCTCAGCTGGCCGCTGACGGCTCCAACTGCCGGTGAAATGGACATTTTATTATCATTGAGGATCAGAATAAGGTTCTTTCCCCCGTATCCGGCGGTATTGAGTGCTTCAAAGGAGATCCCGTTGCCAAGGGCTCCGTCACCGACGATTGCGATCACTTTGCCGGAGTTATTTTCCAGTTCCCGTGCCGCACCGATCCCCAACGCGATGGAAAGAGCATTCCCGGCATGCCCCCCCACTGCCGGATCCAGAGCGGATTCTGCGGGATTCGGAAAACCTGAACAGCCCTCTTTTTCCCTCAGATGCTCAAAACTTTCATACCTCCCCGTCAGCAGCTTATGGGTGTAGCACTGGTGTCCCACGTCGAAAATCACAGGAGTTGCGGCGGGGTCAAATACCTTGTGAAGAGCTATAGTCAGTTCGACACATCCCAGATTGGAAGCAAGATGACCTCCGTTACTGCTGACCTTCCGGATAATATTTTCCCGGCACAATTCAGCCAACTCTTCAAGTTCTTTCATATCCATGGCACAAAGTTGGCTGTGCCCGGTAAAATCTTTCAAATCCATAATCGGCAAAACTCACATTAAGAAAAAAATTTACTTCGTGCAAAAGATAGCACGTCACACATTCTTTGTCAAGTGTTTTCGCAGAAAGAAAAGGAAATTTGAATTTTCCCCAATATGGATTTGAAAAAAAGCTCAGCCGGGTATATTTTATACAGAGGTAATTTCAAAAGTCATTCAAAAAATGGCAAAGATGTCATTCGCAAAGAGCTGTAAAGGGTAGTTTGAGGCTGCTACCTGCAAGGTAACAGCCGCTTGTCCCGCCGTAGCTTTATGCGAAGGCGGAAAAACGCTCCCTTTATCAGATCGAAGCGAGGGCGCTTTGACAATTTTGAGGAGTTTTGAAATTGCCTCATACAGAAAACATTATTCCTGTTATTGTGATGAGATTTGAGAGATGAAATATTTACTTTATATTCTTCCTGTGCTGCTGGTTGTCTGCACCGGATGTTCGCCGGAAGTTCCGCCCCCGCCTGTGGAGCGGAACGATTTAGTCGTGCGTTTTTTCCGCAGTCTCAGAAACAACTCAAGTGAATCAGCCGCACTTCAGGGGCAGAAAATCTATGCCATGGACAAACGGAACTACTTTGTCCAGAGACTTGTGGCTGTCCAGCAGGCAAACAACTATATCCGTCAGGCTCAAAGAGCTCTTAATGCCGGTGATCTGAAGCGTTCCATAAAGGAACTTGAATCCGGATTACAACGTTTTCCAAACAACAATCAGCTGCACACCCAGCTGGATAAGCTCCGCAAACTCCGCCATGCAGAACGCCACTTCATCGCCATGCGCAGCGCCCCCAATCCCGTTGCCATGAATTCTGCCCTTGCAGCAGCCCAAGCGGGGCTTGAAGGACTTGAGTCCCCGAAACTCACTCTCTTTTTCACGAACTACAAGCGCAGCATCGAACGCTGGAACAAACACAATGTTCAAAACAGAACCTCTTCCGTCCAAGTTCCCATCAGGAGTTTTGACGACAAGTGAAACAACTGCTTCTTATTCTTCTGTTGTTTCTTATTCCGCTCCGGATCCGGGCGTCTCAATTACCGGAGATTTTGGCCCGTTTCGGGAACATTGAGCTGAAAAAAGAACGTTTCCAGCTTTTCGCGCTGCCATCCTCTCCGACGGAACGCAAAGCGGCATTGAAAAAACTGATAGATACAGAAGTTTATTTGATCATTGTCCGTCAGCTTCTTGAACGCAGCGGAATTGCTCCCGATGCCGGTACAGCAAAGAAATACATTGAAATGCGTAAAAAGAAATTCAATTCCTCTGCCGGCAAAGCTCTCGTTGCAACTCTTGAGAAGAATGTCATCCGTCCGGAGTTTCAACTCAAATGCGCCTTGTATTTCACCTTCTACGCTGTCGATCCTGCACTCGTTGAACCGACTCCCGAAGATGTACGCAGTCACTTTTTTTTGAACAAAGAACAGTTTCAAATCCCTGTAAACAGCGAGTTGGCCCTTTTCCGTGGAGGAGACAATACCCCGGAGGGAAAAAAACAAACCGACCTGATACTTGCCCGTCTGCGGCAGGGAGAGGATTTTTATACTCTTGCTAAACAATACGACCCTGAAGGCAGGGGCGAAAAAAAGCCCCCGGAACCGGAACTGCGTCCTTATTTCAAAAAAGTCAGAGAGCTCCCGGTGGGCAGTTGGGATAAGGTCGAAACCCCTGCAGGGATCTTTATCGTAAAGGTTCTTTCCCGTTCTCCCAGGAGTTACAGGAGTTTTGAAGAAACAGAGTTCTACATCACCGAAACACTTTCAAATGCCCGCCTGAAAAACACCCTTGAGCAATACATGCGTGAAATACTTGTAAAAACTCCGGTCCGATACTTTTTTTAAGCAGCATAGCCGAATATGGCAAGGGGAAGTGTCAATGTGTGCCATACCAACTGAAAAGGCGCCAACAGCCCATCCACCATGTTCCTGACGCCGTCACTGAACATCCCGACCGGAGCGCCCAGGGTCGATTGGATGACTCCCATGGGGAGCTTCAGTATACCCGCCAGATCCAACCCCATCTTCATCAGATGAACACCGGCATTTTTAAGTCCCTGGATAACATAGGGCATCATCACCTCTGCCGCCTTGATGGCAACGGGCGCAAGAATGGCTATGGTCACCGGATCCATGGCTTGAAGTTTTGAACTCCCCACCGGCGTGAAAAAAGCTGCTGCAAGAAGAAAAAAAACAAGTATTTTACGGCGGTACTTCATCAAACACTCCATCAATAAAACATCCACTGCAGATACTGAATTATTTTGTCTGAGGGCCCGGCAACAGGCGACGCCTGAAACGAAAAAATCAGCCGTTTAAAGGGTTTTGGATCACTTTCATCAGCCGTGATCCTGACCGTATAAATGCCGCTTTCAGTCCGGGGCATATTGTTGAGGCGTCCCAACAACAGCGGATCAAGAGAGCCGTCACTCAGGGGGATCTTTTCAGTTTTCCACTCTTTGACAGCCTCCATAATGGCATCAAGTTCATCATCATCGTCTATATTACAATAATTCATGATCTCCTGCTTTGTGGCGGTAAGCAGATTGGGATTGCCGGAAATAGTTACCGTATTTTCGGGTGGGATCAGTCTGACAGAGGAAAGGATCCCATCTTTATCCACAGGCATAAGTTCCCTGAATCCGGGAATATAAAGGAGTTCCTCCCGGAACTGGATAGTTCCGTTCCGGGGCAGCGGTTTCATATCCAGCGCCTCATAATCACTTTCTTCCAGTCCTTCATTTGAAACATCATCGTTAGAGTCGATATAGTCGGTGATCTTATCCTTCAGATTATCCACCAGCTCGGCAAAATCCTCATCATCCCCCATACCGACCTTGAGGGCATCAAGGGATCTGCGGTACTGTGTTCCATCCATCCGTCTGCCCTGTCTTGCATCTTCAATGACCACTTTGACCTGTCTGCCGTAGTAGTCTATAACATGGGGGGTACTGTCGGCAATAAAACGCTCATACTCATACTCTTCGTAGTCAGTTTCGCCCAATGTCTCGCTGCCGTGAAGGTAACGATCGGCAGAAATAAGCCATTGGATACGCTGAGCGACACCTTCAGCAACAAACATGGAACGCTGCTGTTCCACGTGTGAAGCAACTTCAAAAGAACCGGAACTGCCGACTGCCATCATCAACGCCGTAATGAGACCGCCGGTAAAAACCAGCACCAGCACAGCAAGAAGTGCAGAGCCTTCTTCTCTTGAGGAGAAACCTCTTTTCATCTTGCTCCCCTTCCGCCCCGGTTATTTCCGGCGCTGCGGTTTGAACTCCGGGTAGCGCGGCTTGAAGAAGCTGCGGAACGATTACCGAAGTTGCTGTTGTAGTTTACGCCGCAAGTCCGTCTGAGCCAATATTCTTTGGTTCCGTTTTTCCATTCAACGGTCATACGGATCGCAAGAGGGAGATTATTGTGTTCCTCCTCATCCCACTCTTCCAGCCATTCGATTTCATTGGCATCATCCTGATCGGCATACTGAAACGTAATATGAGAAACATTCTCAGCGATGACCTCGGTCTGGGTCACGGCACTGGGTTCATCCTCTTCCCAGGGGAGTATGGGATAATTTGAGTAAACGGCAACGAGTTTCTCATCTTCCACCTTGAATCTTATAAAAGTCAAGGCACTGGGATCGTTGTTATAGACCCGCCTCATAGTTGTAAGAAGCAGTTCATCGCTCTTGCCTTCAAAAACATAACGGCTTTCATTGTTGTCATCCCGCCATTTGAAAGGAACCATATTGACCAGTGCGGAGTCCCATACACGGTCGATAGCCATCCTCTCTTTCAGTTTGGCAACGGCTTCGTTTGAACGGCGGTAGCCATTGTAAAATGAAGAACCGGCAGTCCCGATAACCAGTGCGACCACCATCATCACCAGCATGGCACAAACAAGTTCAACCAGAGTAAAGCAGTTTTTACGGATCATGGAACGTTCACTCCTCAGACTCAAAGTTGATGCGGTCTATCTTCACACGGTCAACCACCTTGTTATCCCTGGTACGGATCAACTCCACGGTAATGCATTTCAAAGGCGCGGCATCATCAATTTCGGTAAACTCTTCCGGGAGTCCCTCTGCATCATCCACTGAACATTGAACCATGTATCCGTCATAAGGGAAGAAGTCATTGGGCACGCTTAAATTTTCATCATCAAAGAGCATGACGTATTCGACGGCCTGGATCATTTTATGGGTATTTTCCCATTTCTCTACGGCCCGTGCAACTTTGACCTGAGCATTCATGGCCAAACTGAGTAATCCGGAGAGACTGAGTCCCAAAATAGCGAGAGCGACAACGACTTCGACCAATGTAAAAAATTTTTTCAATTGGATAACTCCCCGTCGATCAACACTCTGCCTGTCAATTTTGAAATGTGGAACACCTTCTGCATCCCCCCCAGTTTAAGTACCAGCTTCTGGCTTCCTGAGGCACCGCCATCGGGAAAAAATCTGAAAATTTCCAGTTCTTCACCATTGTGGAGCTGACCTTCTGCACCGTCAGCAGTTTCAAAAGTGAAACTTTTATCAAGTTTCAAATCAAGCTGCGGCAGAGGCGGCACATCGGAGTCCGCCTCTCTTTTTGAGGAGATGTGTTTACCTGATTCATCTCCGGGAACAATATTCTCCTCTTCCTCATCATCAGAGACAGCAGTGGCATAGAAACGCCCTGCTTCGGGATTGAACTTCAGCACCCAATCTCTTCCCTCTTCAGCAGCGCGGAACCTGATCCGTGCACAGAAAGCCGCGATCTCATGAACAGTCCGCTCCATTTTCTGCGCCGGAGATTCTCCACGCAAAGTGGTCACTGCAATTGCCAGTGTCAAGGTGACAATGGCAATTGCAACGACTAATTCAACAAGGGTAAATTTTCTTCTCCGGAACACACTGCCGGAGAAAGCAGAATCAATCATAACTGGTCACATCGGCATTGTCACCGGATCCGCCGGGCTGTCCGTCAGCACCGTAGCTGGTGATCTCATATTCGCGGTTTTCTTCACCGGGGGAGGCATAGACATACTCTCTGCCCCAGGGATCCTTCGGAATCTTGGCAGGTTTGAGATAAGGTCCGTTCCATTTTTCATCGCCGTCGGGATTTTCAATAAGAGCGTTGAGTCCGGCATTGGAATCGGGATAACCGCCCATATCGAGCCGATAACCGGTCAAGGCATCTTCAAGCAGTTTAATCTGAGTTTTGGCAGCGCCGATATTGGCACGTTTGACATAGTTCATATAAAGAGGTGTGGCAATAGACGCCAACGTGACCAGAATAATGATCACGACCACAACTTCAATGAGGGTGAAATTTTTTCTGCGAAATTTTTGACTCTTTTTCATAATGAGGGTCCTCCTTGACTTATAGAGTTAATTTCCATCATAGCTACGAAAATTGAAACAACAACAACTAATACAACTACGGCAAGAAAAACGATAACAGCCGGTTCAAAAAGGCTCAGAAGCCGTTTGATCTTCAACTTTGTATCACTTTCCAGGTTGCCGGCGATTTTTTCCAGCATAGGACCAACATTTCCGGATTCCTCACCCACACGGAGCATGGGCGTCATGCCGGAAGGAACGTAGGGATTCCCCGCAAGAGCGGCAGAGAGTTTGTCCCCCCCTTTGAGTTTGCGGTCTATGGAGGAAAAGGCTTTAGCGATCACAGGATTGGATATGATCCTGCCTGAAATACGAACTGTCCGGATTATTTCCACATGATTGCCGATAAGGATGGAAAGTGTACGGACATATTTACACATTTCCAAATCAATAATAATACGTCCGAAAAGAGGCAGCTTGATCACCTGACCGGCGATTTTGAATTTGAGTTCCTCTTCACCGATGATCTTTTTCAGGGCGTACCAGAACCCGATACACCCCAGAGGTATCATCCACCAGGCGTACTTGGCAAACTCACTGACTCCCAGCAGAAACTGCATGGAAGGGGGCTGTTCCCGCCCCATATCCGTAAAAATATTGGCAAAACGGGGGACGAATACTGTAAACAGCAGCACCGTCACCAGCAGCGTGATCGCCATAATGGCAGAGGGATAAACAGAACTGGAAATGATAAAATCCTTAAGTTCCTTGCTTTCCCCCATGAATTTATGCAATTCTCTGACCACTTCCGGGAGACAACCGGTCTCCTCTCCGCTTTCGATCAGATTGGCATAATAGGGGGGGAACAATGCGCCATGGGAACGAACGATCTCTGAAAACTTCTTACCTTCGTGAAGCGCCTGCCGCATGGAATTCACAAAATCCCGCTGTTCCTTCTCATGAGCGCTCTCGGCAATAATGCTCAACGCGCGCTCCAGAGGGATATAGGAGTCCAACAGCGGGGCGAGCTCCCGGGTAAACTCAAAGGTGTTGACCTTGCTGCGTTTAAGAGAAAAGCGTGCTTTTTCAGCGTTCCCCTCCCCCAGCAGCTTGATAGGGACTATGCCCCGGATCCGGAGCTTCTCTCTTGCTTCTTTTTCGCTGTCAGCTTCGATGAGGATCTCACGGGGTTTCTCGCCGCGGGCTGCGCCTGTGTACTTGTAAAGTGCCATTGATCTCAAACCTCAGCAGTGGATCTGCCCAATTCTTCAGCAGTCGTGATTCCGGCTCTGACCTTGGCTTCACCATCCTGTTTCAAAGTGATCATACCATGCTTTACGGCGATCTGTTCAAGTTCGGCACTTGAAGCATCTCTGGTCACGGCGGTACGGATCTCATCATTAAGGATCAGCAATTCAAAAATGCCGCAGCGTCCTTTGAATCCGGTACCGTTGCAACGGCGGCATTTGGCACCGTTGACTGTGCCTTTGGAGTGACACTCAGGACAGATCTTGCGGACAAGACGCTGTGAAAGAACTCCGAAGAGAGCTGAAGAAACAAGGAAGTTTTCAACCCCCATATCCAGAAGACGGGTCACTGCTCCCACTGCATCATTGGTATGAAGCGTACTGAGCACAAGGTGTCCTGTTAAAGCGGCATTGATAGCGATGTCTGCTGTTTCACGGTCACGGATCTCACCCACCAGGATCACATCAGGGTCCTGACGCACGATACTGCGGAGTCCGGCGGCAAAGGTGACGCCGATCTTGTGGTTGACCTGCACCTGGCAGAGACCGGGGGTCTTGTACTCCACAGGATCCTCAATGGTGATGATCTTCTTTTTGCTGTCGTTGAGCTGATTGATAACGCTGTAAAGAGTTGTGGTCTTACCGCTTCCGGTAGGTCCCACCACAAGAATGATGCCGTGGGGGATCTGGATCAGTTTTTCAAACTGGGCAAGATGTTCTGAAGACATGCCCAGAGTTTTGAGATCAAAACTCAGTGCCCCCTGATCCAGAAGACGCAGTACGATACTTTCGCCGGTCAGAATGGGAATGGTACTGATACGCATATCCAGCTCTGTCCGTCCCAGTTTCACATTGGTACGGCCGTCCTGAGGCAGACGGCTTTCAGCGATATTCAATCCGCCGAGAAGTTTGATACGTGAGGCAATGGCGGGGAACTCCTTCAAAGGAGCAGTCAGGATCTCCGTCAGAACACCATCCACACGACATCTGACAGCCACATTTTCTTCGCCGGGCTCCACATGGATATCGCTGGCACCAAGCTCGATGGCCTGAGTAAAAATGTCGTTGACCAACCGGACGATCCGGGCTTCTCCGGCCATAGAACGCAGAGTATTTTCATCTTCAGCTTCTACGGGTCCTTCTTCTTCGCCGTGGGACTGAACTTTGCTCAGCAGACGTTCCAAAAAGGGTCGCCGGCAAAAAACGGGAACGATTTCTCTTTTCCATGTCCGGGACAAATTGAAATCCAATTCTTCTGCGCTGTAAGGATCGACAACGAGGAGTTTCACTGTATTTTCATCCCAATCCAAAGGCAGACAGCACTTTGCATTGAGAAACGCCATAGAGGCTTCAGGAAAAACTTCAGGAGTTCCGATCTCATCCTCATCTATCAGCTCCACACCGCAAACGTCGGAGTAGATCTGGAGCAATTGTCCTTCACTCAGTTTGCCCTCTTCGATCAGCTGCCGGTCAGATGCGGCAGGCCCGCTCCGGTCGATCCCGGGGAAACGGCGAAGCATTTCCTCATCAAGACGCACCAGAGCGGCGGCATAATCTATTGTATTGCTGCTCATTCCAGCCAAAACTCCGATTTGGTGAAGATGCCGGGCTTGCTCTTTTCTGCATCAGGACGGTCCCCAAGCTGACTGTCATATTTGTTGAGAGCCTTGATGGCATCGTTGTAGCGTTTGATCATATCCTCAATGGGGCTCTTTTCGTTGACGATGTATCCGGTAATGAGCACGAGTATCTCGCTGCGCTCAACACTTGCATTGGTGGAACCGAAAAGACGGTTGAGAATGGGGATCTTGTTGATGATAGGCAGGGAGTCAAGGGTATCGTTGGTTCTTTCCTGGATCAATCCGCCGATGATCATGGTCTGTCCATTGGCAATGGTCATGGTCGATTCCACCTTACGGGTGGAAATGGAGGGGGATTGAATGGGGTCAGTTGAAGCAGGGTCGACTTTGGCTGAGATTTCCTGCGATACGTTGAGTGCGATCAGATCAGTACTGGTGATCTGGGGAGTGACTTCAAGGATCACACCCACATCTTTGTACTGGTAATTCTGGGTCACGTTGGTGTTGGATTCACTGTTGGAAATACCCTGGGTCAGAATGGGTATGGAACTGCCCACCTGCATATTGGCTTTGTTGTGACTGGTCACCAGAAGCTGAGGGCTGGAAATGACCTTGACTTTGCCGTTGCCGGCAAGGGCGCGAATGTATCCGAAACGCTTCTGAGGATTATCGGGATCCGCGATCACAAAAGTGCCGCCTGTCTGACGGTCATTACCGGTTCTGAATCCGGTGGCAGTGGTTGCGGTTCCGGCGGCATTGGTCACAGCCTGAGTGATAAAGGGATTGAGCCCGGTACCGGAACCGGCATAGTGATTACCGAAAAGAGTCATCACATCATTGCCGGACTGGAATCCGGAAAATTCAAGTCCGAACTGAGTGGATTCAGTCAGGGTGACTTCGACCACCATGACCTGAAGCAGGACCTGAGCCGGCACCACATCCAGTTTGTCAAGAAGAGCCTTGATGGCAGCATAAGTTCTGGGAACTGTACGGAAGACCAGGCGGTTCAGAACGCCGTCAGAATGGACGCGAACCTGCTGATCAAATATATTGGAACTTTTATCACTGAGAGTGTTGGCAATGACGTTGGCTCTTGACATCACCTGATTACGCTGAGCATTGTTGGCAGTATTGCGGTTGACACTGTTGGAGTTGATGGACTGGGTCCGGATGTTGCCGGTGTTGGTATCCATTGAAAGATTGACTCCGGTGGTGTTGAAGATGACTGACAATGCATGAGCCAGCTGTTCAGCACGGTTGTGACGCACTTTGTAAACAAAAATACGCTCCTGATCGTTGTTGTCTGAACTGTCAAGCATGGTGACCCACTCACGGATCAAATCAATAGCCTCCTGGGTCGCAGCTGAAGCAACCACCACATCCAGACGGTCAACGGCAGACATTCTGACGGAACCGGGAAGTTCGTTGCGGTCATTGGTCTTGAAGACGTTGAAACCGAGAACCGGCAAAATCTCCTGCATTTCCATGACCACCTTGCTGGGCAGCACGTTATTGCAGGGGATAACCACCCGGGGCCATGTACGTCTTCCATTGCGGTCAATAAGATCAAGAAGCTGCTTGGCTTTGGCAATGCTGGGCCGCAGATCGCAGACCAGAACGGCATTGGGACGGGTCAGATCAACGATGGAGGCGTCCCGGCTCATGAAAGGTCTGAGCTGATTGACAGCTTCCCTGCCGGTAGCAGTCGTCAAAGGATAGTAAAGGATCTCACTTTCAGGAGCAGTTCCGATCTTGTGGTCGGCCTCTTTGGCAAATTTGCCGGAGCCGACGATACGCAGAATGGAATCCTCAACCTTGATACCGGCACCGGAAAGATGAACCATGCGCTCGAAAGTATTCCACAGTTCACGCCTGGTCATATTTGAGTTCAAATTCAATGTAACCACGCCGCGCAGATCGTTGTCGGCAATAAAGTTGAAGTTCAGCACATCTGCAAAAGCAGAAAGCACGTCAAGAAGAGGTGCACTGTTGAAGACCAGCGAAACGGGAATTTCCTCATCCCCGTTGAGGGAGATAAAGTCATCATAAAAGCGGGGAGCATTGGCAGTGGATCCCCCGGGGATGATCCGGGACTTGGGAATGGGCCTTTTTTCCAGCTTAGTGATTTTATCTTTGCTCACAGGATGGGGATAAGGTGCTTTTGCCTCCACCTGTTCATCACGCATTTGCTCTTTTCTGTCCTTATGAGGCTCGACCTCTTCGCGTCTCAGGAACTGAAAGCGGTCCTCCTCCTTTGAATCCTCATCAAACTCATCGTTTCCGGATTGACAGCCGAATGAAAGAACCAGCATCAGAGCTGTACTTCCCCACAAGATTTTTTCCACAAATTTCTTCATTGCTTTTTCCTGCTGTATATTAATATATTGAAAACAATTTACCGTCTGCCGCCGCCACGGCCGCCATTACCGCCGCCGCGGTTGATATTGCTGTTGAGATTCTGCATAGCGCGATTCATGCCCCAGGACATACGCTGCATCATCTGCATCATCTGCCGCTGAGCATTCAGAGAATTCTGCATAAATTGCTGACCGGCACTCATACGGCGGTAGGTGCTGCGTCTGACCTGATTTTTGGAGGGATCTTCCAAAAGCAGCTCGGTCTTGGTACCGCCGCGGCTGAGAACCACCTTGAAACGCTGCACCTCGACGAGAGTATGACCGCTTGAAAGAGTTTCACCGACCTTGACATACTGTTTGGTTCCGGTGGTTGCAGAATCAGTATCCTCCTCTGCTCCGGCCATCTGACGGAACATGGAGGAAAAACGCATACGGTTATCCTGTCCGGACATCATGCCGCCCCTGCCCTCAGTTCGTCCTGAATTGATCCGGGGACCTGTCATATTGCCGCCTGCATTCTGACCATTCTGGGGTGCGCCGCCGGACATACCGGGCATACCGGGCATACCAAACATGCCTCCCCCCATTTGCATAAAGCGGTTCTGATTGACGGCTCCGCGAACACGGATGATAGCACCTTCACTTTTTCCGATTTTAAAGGTTCCGACCAGTGAAAGCTGGACTCTCCGGTTGCGTCCCCGAACGCCCGTATTGGGGCTGCGGTCAGGATTGAGGATGTTGGCAGTAAGAATATTCCGGATCTTCTGCTCTGCGGTCAAAGAGGGAGCTGCAGTTTCGACTCCCTCGCGTGTTTTGGGAAGAATTTTTTTGCTTCTTTTTACGGGAACGACCTGTTCTTCTTTAGAAATACTTTTGATATTGCTGACAAAAGCAAAACAGACACCGCCTGCCAGCAGGCAGTTGAGAAGTATCAGAGGACTTTTCATTTGCCAACTCCTTTCTTCGGAGGAACTTGGGGAGTTTTCTTCACAGCGGCGACACTGACGGGACCATCATAACCGATCACCCGGATCACGCCGTTGAACATGACATTGACAACATTCTGATCCTGTACAGCCTGAGCACGGGCGGCGGCGAGATTGGTATTGGTTGCATGCATGTTGCGGCGGCGGAAATCAGGACGCAAATCCAACCGTCTCCAACTGAGTTTGGGCTGACATTCAGCTATAGCAGCGATAAATTTCACAACTTCTTCATAGCTGGCATTCATGGTTATGTCGATTTCTGCAAAGTAGAAATCTTCATTGATGCGGTTTGTTCTGACAGTTCCCAGACTGTTGGGTCTGAGTTCCAATTTAGTAGCAGTATCAGAAACGATGCGGCGTAATCTGGTTTCAACCAGACCGTGTTCGCTCTCGCGCCATGCTCCGCGGATCTTGGCGTTATACTTTTCCCTCAGCTGGAGATACTCATGTTCGTCAGCTTTAGCCTTGTCGAGAAGCCGCTGCTGTTTCTTGAGTTCCCGCTTGGAGTCGCTCAAACTGTCTGCACTGGGCAGACTGCTGACAAATTCGCCTCCGAAATAAAAGAGCAGTATCAGCCACACAAGGAGCAATGCGGAAATTGCACCGATAAGCTGTCCTTTCGGAGTGGACAGAAATTTTTTGACATCGAGACTCATCTTCCGCTCCTCCTTCCGGAGTTATACTGTCTGCGGCGCATACCTGTGCTGCCTTTTTTCTTATCTTTATCCTTGTCATCCTCAGTATTCGGAACAAGACGCAAATTGATCGAAGTCACATCACTGCCCCACATCTGACGCTGCTGCAGATTGCCTATTTTCCAGAAATTCAAAGGTTTAAGCAATTCGGGCAGGTTGATATTAGCATTTTCAGACTGGAGCTGAAGATCGACTCCGGAGTCACTCCAACGCATACTTGACACAAGAACATTTTCAGGAAGAAGCCCGGAAAATGCCGCAAGTTTTCCTAATACATCACTTTCTCCGGCGGAGATCTCAACGACCCTTGCCATATCCCGTGACGCCTTCTGATTGCGTTTGAGACGGGAGTTGATAGAGGTGATTTTTCTGCGGCAATCGTCGATTTGGGCTGAAATTTCTCTGGCTTCGCGATACTCACCGCCGAAATTGATATACCCTGCCCACAGAAGATTACCTATAAGAAGCACGAGCAGGATGACTGCCAGCTGGATCTGGGTTCTGTAACGCAGGGGGCGGGACTGATCGGGCAGGACTTTTAGAGCGATGCGTTCTTTTATGGACTTCTCGGAACACTCCAATCTGGCAACAAGCAGAACGCTTAAATATTTGCTCACATCAAATTTTTCGGGCAGCACAAAAGCTGACGTCATGGTCTTGTGCCACTCTGCTTCAGCATTTTCAAGGAGCTTTTCCCTGCCGACGCACTTTTTCCAGACACCCTTGTGGAAGAAATAATCACCATTGATCAAATCAAAGTGTGCAGGAGCATCATCAGGTTCCAGACAAATAAGGGGAGAAACAAATTCGTCTGCCTTGCAGTTGGCACGATTAAGCATAGCTGCGACCTGATTCATGGAATTTGCGGGAAAAGCATACACATTGACATTAACTGCGTCCTCTTCTGCAGCAGGGGACTCGGTAAACTGAAAGACAGGATCGTCCATATTACCCGGCAAAGCGCTGCCGAGCTCCATTTCAACGGCATTCTGCTGTTCTCTCGGAGGCAAAGGAACCGATTCCCATGTAAAGCAGCAGCTGTCAGTCAAATCCCCCGTCAAAAAAAGTTCCGCATCGCTTGAATAACCGATTTCTTTGAGCAAAGCCTTGAAACAGTCTCCGGGAAATTCCGAACCAGAAGTCACCTCTCCGAAGCGGATAAGATGCCACTTTGAATTGCGTTTGGCAAAAACCGCTCCCCGGAATATTTCCGGAGAGCAAAAAACAACTGCAAATTTATTTTTTCCAAAAAGTGCCATTAAATTCTATTCCCCCTTGCTCAGCTTCATTTTCCAGACTGAGCTTCTGCCGCAGGCTTGGAGGGCTGAGGTGTATTAAGACGCCGCATAAGTTCACGGACGAGCTCTTCAGCTTCGCGGTTCTTCCCTTCACGGCGCAAATCCCTGTACTTTTCCCAATCTTTCGGAAATTTTTCGCGGATGGCACGAACTTTGGCAGCGTCATTGCGGCGCATCTGAGGACGATTTTCCGGCTGACGCAATTCGCCGCCGCGGCGCTGTCCCATGCCAAAACCGAAAGTCAATTTAAGCTGATGCTTTTCAGCGAGAGCGCGGAGTTGAGTAAATCCGTCGCGCATAGTCTCTCTGGAACTGAGTTTTTTCTCAATTTCAGCAAATTCGGCAGGAGCTTTTATTTTCAGCTGGCGATAGACATTGTTGTTGTCAGAAGGCAGTTCCACCTTGGCTTTTTTTGCAAGTTCCTGAAGTTTATTTTCAGCATCAATAAGCTGTTTTGCAACTTCAGCGTATTCTTTGGGGAATTTCTTCTCTATCTCGGACTCTCTGGAGATCCTGCCCAGCATCATTCCTCCGAAGCCCATACCGCCACGCATTCCGCCTCCGGGACCGCCCCAGCGCTGACCGCCGCGCATTCCGCCTCCGGGACCGCCCCAGCGCTGACCGCCGCGCATTCCGCCGCGCATTCCGCCGCGCATTCCGCCTCTGGGACCACCCCAGCGCTGACCGCCGTTATTACCGGTGTTTCCGCCTTCGGTGGTATCAGCGAAAACTGAAACCGAACAAACAACAAGTGCTCCACTCAGGAATGCTGTAAAAAGGCTCCTTTTCATAAATTACTCCCTTCTCCTCTCCGTTTTGTTAATGTTATGTCAGATCCTGTTGAGACTGACACTCTCTTAACGCCGGGAGAGGAGTATTTATTGTGAGATATTGTGATTTTTTTTGAAAAAAATCACTCCCACTCAATTGTCGCCGGGGGTTTCTGGGTGATATCATAGACCACGCGATTGACACCCTTGACTTCAGATACGATCCTTTTGGACATGGTAAAGAGCAACTCCCAGGGAAGTTCCACCACTTCAGCGGTCACGGCGTCCACGCTGTTGATGGAGCGGATGGCGATGACATTGTCATAGCTTCTGCCGCCGTCACGGATACCGGTGGTCTTGACGGGAACGAAAATGGCGAAAGTCTGCCAGGTTTTGGCATACCATCCGGATTTCATCAGCTCCTCGGTGACGATAGCATCAGCTTCGCGCAAAACTGCCAGAGTATCTCTTGAAATGGCTCCCAGATGGCGGACCCCCAGAGAGGGACCGGGGAAAGGATGACGGTCAAGCATGACAGAGGGGAGTCCAAGAAGTCTTCCCACCTGACGGACTTCATCTTTGAAAAGGCGTTCCACGGGCTCCACCAGTTTGAATTTGAGGTCGGGGGGGAGTCCGCCAACGTTGTGATGGCTCTTGATGGCGGGTTTGCCGTCAAAAGAGATACTTTCAAGGATATCGGGATAGATGGTTCCCTGTCCGAGGAAGGGGGCATTGACTTCTCTTGCGGCATCGGCAAAAACTTCAATAAACTCCTTGCCGATGATCTTGCGTTTGCGTTCGGGTTCATCAACGCCTGCCAGCTTGTCAAGGAAACGGTCAGTGGCGTCGATATAGACCAGATTCATATCAAAAGTGTCGGCGAAGACCTTCTGGACGTTTTCGGGTTCATCTTTACGCAGCAGACCGTGGTTGACGAAGACGCAAGTCAGCTGTTTGCCGATGGCCTTGTGGATCAAAGCGGCGACGACGCTTGAGTCAACGCCTCCGGAAAGTCCCAGCACAACGGTCTGGTCGCCCACCTGAGCGCGGATATCGGCAACGGCTTCTTCGATAAAGTTTTCCATGGTCCACTTGCCGGTGCATCCGCACTTATCAAAGCAGAATTTGACAAGGGGTTCAACAGCGGTGGCGGATTCCAGCTTGACGCTTTCCATGCCGGGGAACATTTCAGCGGCGCCGTCAACGGCGATCTTGGGCAGGTCGAGGGCGGCGATCCCGGCAGCCTTGGCGGCGAGTTCGGGTTCATTTTTGTCGGCGCAAAAGATGATACCGACAGGTTTTTCTGCCTGAAGTCTGTCCAGGGGGACAGAGCACGGCATAACCATGGTATAAACCTTGGCACTTCGCACAGCGCGTGCGATCTTCTGAATCTCATTGCAATTGCAATCGATCAGAACAACTGTTTCGGGAGTAACTTTCATTCCAACCTCACTTCCATGTAAGTTACCAGAAATAAAGCATCCGGGCCGATGCCCGGAGCTGAAAAAATCTCCAAAAAAACGACCTTAAAACTAATCCAGATACTCGATCTGCTTCACCCGCAGCCGCGCCCGGGGCACATCATTATCAAAATAATGAAGCTTCTCTATTGTCACAAGCATTCGGCATTCGCCGAGGATCTCATCATAGTATACGCTGCTGTCCAGGTCAGATCCCTTGCTGTCTTTGTCTACGATCTTAGCATCGAACTTCCCGATGGAGGCGGTATAAGGCGAAAGAGGTGAACCGTCTTTATCCAATTTGGTCATGACCCCGTCAAGATCCCTTATAGACTGAGCAGCAATAACGACCTTGAAGACGGTGGGCAGTGAAGCGCCGCGTCCTTCAATCAGATTAATGGTCTTACCGATAATCTCCTCTTGAGCGGCATTGGTTGTCCTTAGTTCATATTTGCCGATGAGATTTGAATTACCTGCCAATATTCTTGACCTCAAGGCAGTTACGGGAGACTGGGCAAAATCATTAACGATGACCTCAAATGTCAAAGGACTCTCAGTGCCTGCGTCAAAAACAGGAGCCTTGTCAAGTTCCTTAACCTTATCAACAAAAACATACGCCTGTTGAGTTTTCAGATTGGCGAAAAGGCTTTGGAAAAGTTCTGTTTTCAATGTATCAAAAGAGTCTCCGCCGGTAATCCAGTTGACCGGCTGATTCTGTAAAGCACTGAAATCAACTTTACCATAAGCTCTTGTCAGATCCGTCATTTTGACCTGATCAAGAATTCCGGCGTCTCCATTTTTATAACTTGTCCCCAGAGAATTGTTCAAATCGGTAAAATTATCAGGTTTATGAGCATCTTCTGCCAATACGGTCTGAGTAGTACCATCGCCATTATTCTCAATACCGCCAGCCTTGAGTAAATTGATGGTTTGAAAAGGAATACCACGGTGGATAAATCCTAATTCCCATGGACTTCTCATAGGCGCATTGCGGATCACTGCAGTGGAAATGTGTTGTTTTGGATCGTCCCCCAACCAGGCAGGATCTTGGGTTTCCTCCGTATCACAATTATTTTGAGCTGTCATTGACGATTCATCAGCATATTTCGGAGCAGAAGGATTGGAATTGACACCTCCTCCGGTAACGCGGGTCGCAAAATCATCCCACTTCCAAGCGGACTCATCAGCAGTGAACTGAAGAGACGCGTCCTTTGAAAGCAACCAATCACTGCTTTTAAGGCTTGTAGAAACACTGGTACCATTGCGCTGAAACACAACGTTAAGATTCTGCCGGGGATCAATTGCCTGCATGACACCCACATGAAAGATCCCATCCTTGCTCAAATCCGTCATTGAGGTATATTCTTTCGCCTTCTCAGAGGTAACGGAAAAAGTTTCACTGTCTCCCGGAGGATTGATAAATCTGACAAAATCGATACCGACATTTTCCTTACCATCAACAGTGGCAGTCAGAACGAGATTTCCCAAATTGAAAGAAACTTTGGAAATTTCCACCTTGATTTTCGTTGGATTGACGGTAAAACTCACCTCATTATCTGTCGTTCCGGAAAGCTCGCGGAGCTTCTGATAAAGAGAGGCTTTAACAGAGATAACGTCTGCCGCGTCAGTGAACTGAAAATTTTTGACCCAATACGGACCACCGACACCGGTATCAAATGGGATCTCAAATTTCTTATTTTTAAACTCTGAATAAGAAATATCGCTACCTTCAATGAGCAAATCATTCAAATTAAACTCGGGAACAGTAACAGTCGTTTCCACACCATCAACACTTTTTTTGTAAGATCCGGTAGCAGTTCCACTGACTGAAACTTTCAATGTCACCCCCAGGGATTTGATGAACCCATGAAGCTGAGTGCCGGTAATCCCCGGAGTACTCTTATACACCCGGATCAACTCAGCAATGATTTCAGGGGTAAATTTTGCCTCAAAATCACATTTTCCGGTTTCCGCAGTGATCTTGCCGTCACTCATCTTAAAGCCGAAGGCAAGTTCATTGATATAAGGTGTCTGCTCATTACCTGTAAATTTTGGAAGATCATCTATTTTGTCAACCTTATCTTTCCATGTATCAGCAGCAACATCACTTGTGGGAATGGAGTCAGTATCGCAATAGTCATTCAAGTTGGCGGCAATCTGTCTGCGTAAATCTTCAACTTTTTCAAACCCGCCTTTTTCACCGAAGTTACCTATGCGCCGGAGAAAAGGCAGACCGAGAACTTCATACTGACCGTCATAAAGACAGGCATCAGTGTACTTGCCGCTGACAGTATGAGCCTTTAAAAGCCGGTCTACAGCACTGACTCCATCACTGACTTTCCCGTTACTGATATCAGCTATCTTGGCAGTCTCAGTTGCGGCATCAGCCGGAGGAGTTGAAAGATCAAGAAAACGCTGATACCAATTATTATCTCCGGAATTGCGAACCGGAACACGTTTGCCGGTGCTGCTGTCCCAATAGTAATTGAATTTGCCGAGGTTAAATCGGGGATACCAGCCATCGCCGCCCCAGAAGGCTTCCCGGGCAACACGTCCGCGTCCCTCTGCAAAAATATGCTCAAGCCAACGCCGACGGCTTTCTGTTAAGGCGTCATTTCCCCTGAAATGATCCGCCCCGCTCTTACCTCCTGCAAGCACATTGATAAAATTGTCAAATTCATGGAGCGGATCACACAAGGCAGTACTGTCGTGTTTCCAATATGTTGAAAACATGGTATTGGGGATCACCAATTCATCGACTTCGAGTCCCAGGCGATGTTTTTGCGGAACTCGTGCAGTAGCAGCGGAATCCCTATTTTCCCCTGCCCTTCTTGAAGCTCCGGCGGTCACAGCATAAAGCGAAAGCCGTGAAGCTGAAGGCTGAGGCAGAACCTGATAAGCAAAACGTCCGACTATCTTTTCCCCACCGGCAGTACCATTGGAAAACTTGCCGTCTTCATGAACGTAGATCCATTCAGCAAGACTCGTTGAACCATCATACCAGGGAACACTTCCTTCTTTTCCTCTGCTGATGGAAAGCATCGGAGCATTCCCGGTATAGATCCTATCCCTTGCCACAGACAACTTTGAAGTTTCATCAAACGCCGCCGTTGAAACTCTGCTGAAAACACTGGAACCGTCGGCAGCATAAAAATCTCCGGCGCTCCGGATCTGAGCAAGATGAAACACAGTCAAATGGGCAAGGACACGATCCACAGCCGAACGTGCCAACATCTTTGCAGATGCCGACTCCTGACTGTTGACGGCGATTTTCTGACTGATCAGAGCATTACCGAGAAAGGCAACCCCCATAACCAGAAGCAAAGAGAGGATCCCCAAAGCAAAGAGCAGAGCAACACCGCGCTGGCCGGATGAATTATTAATATTTGTCATACTTATCCTCCATTTTCCAACGGTTCCCGATGTGAACATGACGGGTAAAAGTCATCTGATTTTTCAATCTGAATTCTTCATTTTTACCGCCAGTGATCCATGTTTCAAAGTCTGCATCACTTAACACCGAAACAGACACTTCCAAAGATTGAGGCATTCGTGAAGTTTCTTTGGCACTTCCATCGATTTCATTCCCCTCCGCATCAAAAAGCCGTACCCTGAACTCAGTTACCCGATCCAAAAGTTTGACAGCTTCCAAAACGCCGCTGCTTTGAGGCTTGAGCTTGGCATCAAGGACTTCCACCAAATATTCAAGAGCACCATCAGCGTCTGAAGCATTCTCATTTTTGTCAAGAAAAACAGGTGCCGGCCAGAAACGGTGGTATATGTCTTTATTCGTCGAACTTATGGAATTTTCTCCGGAATAATCTTTTTCTGCATTGGATATCACAGTCAGATAAAGAGCATGGAGCTCTTTTCTCTCATCGCTCAAACCGAACTTGAAATCACTACTCACCGGAGTTGCATACTGAACCCCGATAAACCTGACTGAACTTGTCCCCGGCAGATCTATATTGGTTTTAGAGGCAAAATAAAGTGCCGCAGGTTTGCTTGAATCAGCATCGGAGCGTTTTAACTTGAAAGGGAACTGAACTGTTTTGCCCAACGTTTCTGTTTCGGCATTGGTATAGTACATACTGCCGACAAGAAGAGAAAGCATATCCATAGCAATTCGCGCCGTATAATGGGAATCACTGCGTTTTTCAGTATTGGTCCAAGCCAAACGCATTCCGCTGAAAATTTGCATAAACACGACCAGCAGAATACTGAAAACCCCCAACGCAACGAGGAGTTCCACCAAAGTAAATTTACGGTGTTGACGCATCTTGTTTCTCCCCGGTAAATCTGTCATATTGATCGTTAAAGAACTCCATCACATAGGTTTTGGAATTCCGTAAATCAGCCGGCGCATCTGCAGGATAGGAGATGGTGACTTGTACAACAAGTCTGAATTTGCCCATCAACGTCGTCCCGGAGTTCCCATCAGCATCCTTCAATTCCGACATTTTGGCAAATGGAACTTTTTTGGGATCCGAGGGATCTGACAAACGGATATCACTGAATGTCGTGCTATCCTCCATTCTCCTCTTCACTGAGGCAACGGCGGCAAAGTGCGGAACATATTTGGAAGGTTTCCCGGAACCGTCAAGGGCAGTAACAGCAAGCTGTCTGTAGAGAAAACAACCTTTATCATCCCCCTTGACAACCGCCCCGTCACTGCTTTCTCCGAGAAGAGAGGCAAAATCCCCTGCCCCCGCCACAGTTCCCTCCGGTGCGATTTTGTCTAATTTGCCGGTATCCCATCCGGAAGAAGTACGGCAAGATTCGATTTTCGCTCTGATAAAGTTGAGCATTGATTCTGAAACATCGGGCATATTACTGCTTGAAACAGTCTCAGTCCCTGTTCTGATACCGGAAACGAACAATGCCATTACACTTGAGATACCAATAGCTATAACAGAAATCGCAAGGATGATCTCAATCATATTGAAATAATACTTTTTCATCATCTGTGATACTCCACTTTTCCGGTCAGACGGTTTATCTTGAGAACGCGGAAGTTATTGATTTCACCACCGGGATAAAGAAGTTTACTTCCATCACTCACAGCTTCAGCGATGACCAGATAAACATCCGCCGTACTGCGGATCCCCCCCTTGGGAGAGAAAATAACAGCAGCGTCAGAAACAGTTTTCTCACTATCGGAGCTTTTAAACTTGACTTTGGTAATCTTTTTAAGCGGCTTATTCTTGTCTGCGCCATTGGTAACGCTCCCGGTCAGCGCTGCATTGTGAGCTATATGATTCGGGATGGAAATTTTTCCGTCAGCATCCACGGGATCAGAGGAACTCAATGCAACAAGAAATGCTCCCCGCTCCGGAGTCGTCCAATCTTCATCGGGGATCCAACGCATAAATTCGGCGGTATACTCTTCAGGACTCCCTTCAGCTACTTTTACATTGTCAACATAACACATCCGGGACCCCCCGAGGGCAGCTTTCACAACATGAACATCAGAACTCCAGGTGCCGGAAACATTTCCATGAGGGAGAAAAAGAGCAACATGTCGGCGCCCGGAGGCGGCGTGGGATTGGGCGCGCTCAAGGCGCAGTTTCAAGTCAGAAGCGAGACGGTCAACGGCGCTGCCTGTGACCATGCGGCTGAAGGCAGGAAGCACCAACCCCATCAGAAGCGAGGCGATGCAAATTACCACCAGCAATTCAACCAGTGTAAATTTGTTGTGTCTCATGTTCATTCGGGCTCCTTTGGGTTCGGATTTTCTTCAGGCGTTCCTTATTGCTTTTTACCCTCAGATCATCACAGTTTTACAATGCATACTATAAACCCGGAAAAACAATTTTTCAAGAGCCCTTTTTGTTTTTTTTGCGAACTTCTTTGAAAAAAAGACGAAATTGTGCCAATGCTTCTTCCGCACATACCCCGGAAACCACTTCAGGATGCCACAAATTTCCCTCGTGGGCACAGAGATCAAGACTGCCGCCGCAACCTCCCCCTGACGGATCAGAAAATCCGTAGACGATCCGGCGCGCACGGGCATTGATCAACATGCCGCTGCACATGAAACAGGGCTCCTTGGTCACATAAATGTCGTAATTTTCCAGCCGCCAGTCCCCCGTTTCACCGCACAAATTACGCATGAGCTCAAATTCGGCGTGTCCGTCTACGGCACCACGGGATTCAACACAGTTGCGCCCCCGGGCAACGATCACACCGTCACGGACCGCCACGGCGCCTACAGGGACTTCGCCAGCGGCGGCGGCGGCGGCGGCTTCTTCCATGGCAGCCGCCATGAATTCAGCATCGCTCATTTTTCAGTGATATCCACCCTGACCACAAAGTTGCGGTAGGTAAAGAAGGTCAGCCGCACATAATGGTTGCGGTACTGATAGTTGAAGGAGATCCGGCGATCAACGGCTTCAGGAAGGTCGATGATGGCGTCAGTCGGTGAAAGAAAGTCATTGATGGTCTTGGTCTCACGCGTAAAAGTGAA
Organism: Lentisphaeria bacterium; assembly: GCA_017507125.1. Lineage (GTDB taxonomy): Bacteria > Verrucomicrobiota > Lentisphaeria > Victivallales > Victivallaceae > UBA1784. The sequence goes on along the minus strand of JAFWBQ010000121.1, from coordinate 38,363 downwards.
GTCCACTTTCTTCAGCAAAGCGCGGATCGCATCGTACTTTTCCTTGCTGTTGGCAGGCAGCTGAGGATCTTTCAGAACGCTGATCAAAGAAGCGTAAAGGCGGGGAGCCTCAATATCTTCAGAAGGCATCAATTTTGTTGCACATCCGGAAAACATCAAACTCAAAACAGCCAGCAAAAGAACTCCGTACTTCATTCTAAAAAGCTCCTTTCACACTCTTTTTTACGAAAAAAGGCAAAAAAAATGGAGCGGGTGACCGGAGTCGAACCGGCGTGACCAGCTTGGGAAGCTGGGGCATGACCGTTTTGCTACACCCGCAACCTTTTTGATGATATCAATAATATAATACCTCTTTTGAATAATGTCAAGAAAAATTTTTAATTTTTTTCAGACATCACTCCTTTTTTTCCGCCGCCGCGCCGGATCCTCCCGGAACAGCGGCGAAAAACAGCTTTTGTCAGCACTCATCCACAAGCAGTTTGCAGCGGATCACTTTGACCTCAAGTCCGGCAAGTTCAACAGTTTCTTCAATTCCCGGCTTCTCGGGCAGATCAACCGTGATCTCGCTTGAGGTGCTTTCTTCACTGAAGTTGGCGCACACAATGAGAGCTTCATCATCGTTCCAGTAGACGCTGACGCCCACCTCTTCATTGCTGCTCACAGCCAATCCCTCGCCGGGAGCGGTGTGGGCGGTATACTTTGTCACTTCGTCGATCCAGTCAAGCCCTGCGTAGAACTCAAGGAACTGCGGAGCTGAAGAAGATACCGTGGCGTGGTGCAGCAGCGCCGCCATGGCCACCTGACGATCCTGAACAGGCGTTGCGTTCCGGATCATGCTGCAGATCTGGCGGGGCGCCACATTGAGAAAATGCACATGGGGCGTAAACATCTGAGGACCGGGTTCCGGGAATCCCTGTTCCTCGGTGATGACCATGGTAGCGGCGTTTTCAACGGCAAGAGAGGCGACAAAGGTGGTGTGCAGATAACGCTCAGGACGCTCCTTGAACTGCTCCGCAGTCCAGCGGAGATGTTCAAGCAGCTGATCGTTGTCCCAGTGGGCAGCTGTTCCGTGCTCCCGGTTGTCGCACTCAAGTCCGGCGCACCAGTCGTAGTAGATACCGTCAAAGGCGTGTTTGCTCATCACTTCAAGAATGGAGCTGCGGCGCTTGTTTTTCCAATCCGACGCAAGGCACATCACCGATCCGAAAGTTCCGTTGGTGCGGATGGGGGCTGTCTGCCATCCACGTCTGCCCCACTTCTCAAAGTTCTCTTTGTAGTCAGGGGAGTCAAAATGGAACTCCTTCACAGAGAAGTAGGGAACCACATGGATCCCGTAACGGTGGGCAGCTTCAATAAAGGCGTCCATCTTCTTCATCTCTTCTGCCGGGAAAGGCGGATAGATGGTGGCGCGCCAGTAGATACCGTTCTTGAAACTGTCGCCGTCGCAGTGGAGCCGCAGAAGATCGATCCCGGCCTTTTTCATGTTGGCAAGATCCTCTTCCGTGGGCCAGCGCTCTTCAAAGGGACGGTTGAAGTAGATCACTGAAGAGACCCGGCGCAGAGGAACGATATTCTTTCTGACAAAGGGCAGAGTTAAACGGAACTTCAACTTGAGGGGCTTGTCAAGAACATCCCCTCTGCGGTCGCACAAGGTGGACCAGCGCACATCGTATGCCTGTTCTGCTTTGTTCCACAGCATAGCATTTTCCTGATAGCCGGGCACAATTTCCCAGGCGGCGACATCATCGCTCATTTCCAGCTGCAGAGCTTCAGTTCCGGCATCAAGGAAGATCATGGAAAGAGGCAGCTGGCACTCCAGAAAAGGAAGTGTGTCCGAAGCTCTTTTTCCACCATGAAGCTCCTGCCAGTGCATGGGATTCTGACTCCATGCCCCGACGCCGGAAGCAAGACGGCGGCGGATGCCCACACGATCAATGCTTTTGGTGACTCCGAAACGCACAGGCATCATGGAACGGATCCCCGTAACAGGCTGTTCAGGAAGCACTTCAAGAGTGTGGACGCCCTCGCCCCACTCGCCGTATTCAATGGTATGACGCAACAAGAGTCCCGGCAGCACAGAACCGTCATCGGCAACGAACTCTGACTCAGCAACAACACCCTTTTCGCAAAATTCAACTTTGGCAGCGGTAAAACCCGCCTTGTAGCATTTGACGCCATCGCCGTTGTCACTGTTTATGGAAAAATACAAAGGAGAAGCAAGCATATTGGCGCCGGAACCGTTTTTTACCACAGCTCCGGTAAGCTGTCCGGAGTTCTCATCATGAGTCCACTTGATGAACTCGTTTTCAAACACGACTTCTCCGTTGCCGCAAACTTTGCAGCAGGGAGACGATTCAGAAGTAAAATATTCCATCTTTATCACCTGAAATATTGTTAATAATGCAGTTGAAGATTAATATAACACGGCGCAAAACTTTTGTCAAGAGCGCCCCCGGGGAAAAATATTCCTTTTTTCCGGGGCCCCTTTCACGCCTTAACGGCGATCTCTTTGGAGCCGGCTTCAACCACAAGCACTGGGGACTTCACCTCGATCCGGTTGCCGGAACGGCGGTTCTCATCTGCCGCAGCAATGGCTTTTTTCACCATTTCAGCCATGGGAGCAATGGCTTTTTCAACATTTTCAACACCCCGCTCAGCGGTGGCATGTTCGGGATAACCCATGACGCCAACTTTGATCTCAGGGCGCTGCCGGGTGGTGGGGATCTCCTGTTTTGCCCCGCTCAAAGTGGTGCAGAGCTGGTAGGCATCCTGATCGTGACGCATTCTTTCGGCAAGTTCCGGCTCATCCAGTTCAAGCTGATCCATCTGCACAAGCTGAGGCCGGTAAGCGAGCATCAGAGAAGTTTCGGAATCCCCGGCGTGGAAATCTCCGCCGCTTCTCCGGGGATCACGCTCACGGCGCCAATGGTCTCCGCGCCGCAGGATCATGATCAGAGTCGCTTCGAGGGATTTATTCAGCCATTTCAGGATCCGCAACGCCTCTTTCAGCTGGGCAAGACTTTCTGAACCGCCGTGTCCGGGATAGATCAGAATATTTTCAAACCCCTGAGATGCAAGAGATTCAACAATGTCACACATCATGGCGCAAAAGGTGGTGGGGCGCACATTGATGGTGCCGGGGAGCTGACCGCCGGAAAAACAGTAATTGAGGGGAGGAGCCACGATGCAGTCAAGTTTTTCTGCAAGTTTGTAAGCCGGAACTTCAGCATTGTGGATATCCATGCTCAAAGGCAGATGGTAGCCGTGCTGCTCCACCACGCCGTAAGGCACAATGATGGTTTTGTTGTGTTCCAGATACTCACGGATCTCTTTGACCGTCATCTCACCCATGGCATGTGTACGCATAATACTTCCTTAAATATTTTCTGATTTTTTGAAACTTCTCATATAAGATAGTGCATTAGAGGGAAAATACAAGAGTTTTTACGGAAAAAAACTTATTTCACAACATAAAGCTGTAATGAAAATTTTCCGGAGTCCTGTTACTGCTGCGGGGCATCACACAGATGCTCTGCGATGTATTTCTGCATTTCTCCGACTGAAAGAAAGACCAGTCCGGGATTGATCCTGTTCAGCTCTTCAAGGCGGGCGGAAGAGGCCCACCCGGCGGTCAGACAAATTACACCGGCGTCACGGCAGGCAGTCACATCTGAGACGGCATCCCCCACATAAATGATCTCTTCAGGAGCAAGGGCATATTCATTCATAAGTTCCCGCAGCTGGGCGGCTTTATCATTTTTTTCAGGAGAACCGTATTTGGCACCCTGAAAATAGTCTTGCATACCAAGATAATCAAGAGAAATATTACAGGTTGTCCGGGATCTGCCGGTCAGAATGGTCATGGGAACATTCTGCTCTTTGAGAAAGTCAAGCAAACCCATAACTCCGGGGAAGGGTTCAGGACACTTTTCAGAGTGAAGTTCCCGGTGAAAGGTGTAGAAATCCTCTTCTGCCTCTTTACTTTCTTTTCCCATAAAAAAGCGCAGCACCCCCGGTTCATTCATACCGAAATTGCTGTAAATCGCCTCCCGGTCAGGAGCTTTATCCCCCATGTATTTCTTAAAAACCCGGTCAAAAACACCCAGACAGAATTCAACACTGTCAGCCAGAGTCCCGTCAAAATCAAAAGCCGCATGCCTGATCATCGTAAAAACCTATTTTTGCAGAAAAGAAAAAGGCGGAGTCATTTTCCGCCTTGTAAAGATGTATTATCAGTGGTGACATCCGCCACTGCCGCAGCCATGGTCGCCGCAAGTATGGCCCTCTTCATGATGATGGTGGCTGCAGCGGAAATTTTCCCGCAATTTCAAGGTATTGTTGAGAAAGGCTTCGGCAACTTCGCGCACATCGCCTTCGGCACCGCCCACCACCAGAATGAATGCCTGTTTAAGAGCATTGATGGCACCGCCGCCGATGCCGCCGCAAATAAGAACGTCAACCTTTTCCTCAGCCAGCAAAGCGGCAAGGGCACCATGTCCGGAGTCGCCGGATGAGACAAGTTTTTCACTGACGATCTTACCGGTTTCCGCCTCAAAAATGGCAAATCCCGGCGTGTGTCCGAAATGCTGAAATACTTGATGATTTTCGCAAGTAACGGCTATTTTCATGATTATTCTCCTGTTAAATTATCTCTGAAAAATTTTTATTTATCACATAACATGCATATCAATGACTTTTCCATCAAAAAGTCTGACTGCTTCTGCCACTTTGGGATCTTCATGAACGATCCGCCGTAAAGCATCCGGGTCGTGGGCCATCACGCTGTGACGGACCTTGCGGTCGGGTGCCTGCTGCAGATCCTCGCCCTGATTGGCGATATCAGATGCCAGATCCGTCCCTTCTCCGGAAAAACTTTTTTCTGCAGCGGCATCAGCCGGCGCTTCGCTGTGAACTTCAGGTTCTGCGCTGGAAACCGGAACGGATCCCGGCTGAGGCATGGACGCGGGAACTGCTTCTGCTGCAGGAGCGGGCTCTGCAATTGGAGCAGTTTCAGGAACAGGCTCAGGTTGAGGCTGGGGCGCAACTTCAGGAGCGGGAGCGGGCTCTGCAATTGGAGCAGTTTCAGGAACAGGCTCAGGTTGAGGCTGGGGCGCAACTTCAGGAGCGGGAGCGGGAGCAGGTTCTGAAACAGGCTCAGAAACTGCAACGGCAGCCTGCCCCGGAATGGGCAGAGGACGCTCCACAACAGGCAGCTGCTCAAGGAACTTGAGCTCCCCGGCACTTCTGAGCTGGTTGAGGCGGCGCAGGATATCATCTATTCTCACTGCATGGGCTTCACGCATGGCCTTGAGGACAAGGGTTTCCAGAACGATCTGCCGGTCAAGAGCATCTCTGAGAGTACGCCCCGCCGGAGCCAGTTGCTCCAGGAGGATCCGCACCACATCGCTGTTGGGAGCCAGAGTTCCCAACTGCCGGTAGGCAGCTATGGATTCCGGAGTCTCATCAAGAACGGTCTCAGGCTGAGGCAGCAATGCACAAAGTTCCACGGCACGGAGCGCTCCCAGCATCTCTTCAAACAACGTCTCAAGGTTCTTGCCTCTTTTGGCAAGTTTGGCGACAATAGTTATAACCCCTGCCGCATCATTGCGGAGCATGGAGCCGATCAGAGAGTCCAGATCCCCCCGGTCAGTCAGACCGAAAAGAGAAAGAACCTGAGCCCCGGTAATGGCGCCGCCATCTCCCCGCAAAAAGAAGGCGATCATCTGATCCAGGAGCGATTGAGCGTCACGCATACCGCCTTCTGCGGCGCGGGCGATGGCAGCAACAGCTTCGGGTTCAACCGCCACATTCTCAGTTCTGGCGATGAGTGAAAGTCTTTCTGCAATGAGTTTTGTGGGAATAGGCTGCAGATCAAAGCGCTGACAGCGGGAAATGATCGTGGGCAGCACCTGATGGACTTCGGTAGTGGCAAAGATAAACTTCACATGGGTCGGAGGTTCTTCAACTGTTTTGAGCAAAACGTTCCATGCCACCTTTGAGAGCATGTGTACCTCGTCGATGATGTACACTTTGTACTTGCCCCCCACAGGACTGGGGAGCACATCATCGGCAAGTTCGCGCATGGATTCAGCATTGTTGCGGCTGGCGGCGTCGATTTCGATCACATCAAGTGAACGCTCCTCAGCCATGGCACGGCAGTTTTCGCACTGGCAGCAGGGATCTCCATCCACAGGAGCAAGGCAGTTGAGCGCCTTGGCAAAAATACGGGCAAGGGTCGTTTTGCCGATACCTCTGGGACCGACAAAGAGGTAAGCGTGTCCGGTACGGTTCTGCGTAATGGCATTACGCAGTGTACGCACCACATGCTGCTGACCGACGACATCGGTAAAACGCTGGGGACGCCATTTTCTGGCAATTACCTGATATTCGCTCACTTCAACCCCGCCTCGATGCACTCTCTCTGCAGGGCAAAGATCTGTTTCAAACCGTGCTCAGCCAGATCAAGCAGTTCATTCATACGGCTTCTGGAAAAAGTACCGTGTTCAGCGGTGCCCTGGATCTCAATAAATTCCCCTGACTCAGCCATGACCACATTCATATCCACCTCAGCACGGGAGTCCTCTTCATAGCAGAGGTCAAGAACCGGAACTCCATCCACGATCCCCACACTTACAGCGGCGACAAGCTGTTTAAAGGGATCGACCTCTGGATAAAGTTTTTTACAGGCAATGGCAAGGGCTGCTGCTGCACCGGAAATTCCGCCGCAGCGGGTGCCTCCGTCAGCGTCGATAACATCACAGTCGATATAGAGGGTATTTTCGCCCAGTTTTTCCAAATCGGCACACATCCGCAATGAACGTCCGATAAGGCGTTGGATCTCTACAGTCCGTCCTCCCTGTTTGCCGGAGGCAGCCTCACGTTTCATGCGATCACCAGTGGAAGCCGGAAGCATTCCGTATTCACAGGTGATCCAGCCGCCGCTCTTCCCCTGACTTTTCATCCACGGGGGAACTCGGCCTTCGGAACTGACGGCACAAACGACTCGTGTACCGCCGCAGCTGATGAGGGTCGAACCGACCGGATGTGAAAGAAAATTGGGTACCAAACTCCATTTACGCAGTTCATCGGGTCTGCGTCCGTCAAATCGTTCCATGGTGATCTCCCTCAAAAAGAAAATGTTCCGGCATATCCATAAAAAGAGCCGGAACAGATTACCCGAGGCCTGTCAAAAATCGCGTAGGGCTGCTTGGTTCCCCACCTGACCCGGTTGGCGCTTTTGACAACACACGGGGTCCGTCCCGGCATCAAAAAGTGACAATAATACAATATATACTCAGTTCTTGAAAAATTCAAGCAGTAAACCCAATTCTTTTCGTAAATTTTTCCGTTCCACCACCCGATCGATCAATCCTTTCTCCCAAAGGAACTCTGCTTTCTGGAAATTATCGGGAAGTTTTGCGTTTGTGGTTTCTGCGATAACACGCTGACCGGCGAAGCCGATCATAGCCTCCGGTTCTGCCATGATCACATCTGCGATGGTGGCAAAACTGGCGCTGACACCGCCGTAAGTGGGATTGGTCAAAACAGCAATATATGCAAGTCCTGCCTCAGCAAGTTTCTCAAAAGCACCGCAGGTCTTTGCCATCTGCATGAGACTGACAACACCTTCCTGCATCCGGGCACCGCCGGAAGCTGTGACCATGATCACGGGGAGTTTTTCTTTTATGGCATACTCGACCATCCGGACGATCTTTTCACCCACCACAGATCCCATGGAGGCCCCCATAAAACGGAAATCCATCACGCCGATGGCACAGGCTCTGCCGTCAATAGTGCATCTGCCGCAGATAACAGCTTCTGAGAGCCCTGTTTTTTCCACACTGTCCGCCAGACGCTTGGAGTAAGGCTTGGAGTCCACAAATTCAAGCAGATCAACTGATTTCATATTGACATCGAACTCTTCAAAGCTCCCCTCATCCGCAAGCTGAGCGATACGGTCAGGTGCAGTCACACTCAAATGGCAGCTGCAATTCCAGCAGACATTGAGGTTGTCCTCCAGCTGCTCGGTAAAGAGCGTCTGTCCGCAGTTGCGGCACTTCACCCAGGAACCATCGGGGATAACCATCTTGCGTGCCTGAGGAGCAACAACGCGCAAAGTCGAATATTTTCCGCTGCTGAAGAGAGCCATAAGTACCTCTTTTAGTAGATTAAAAAAGTGCAGGAGCTCCAATTGCCCGCTGCAAGTTGCTTTTACGAGTTCTTTTTACGTCACGTATAATATAGCACCGCTTTCATTTATTTTCAAGAAAAAATCAATGAAGTTCATGACAGAGCAGCGGATGTACTCCGGGAGCGGCACAGACGAGCCCCTTTTCGAGATACTCTTTTCCTCCGTCGATATCCGTAAAAAGCGCCCCGGCTTCCATGGCGATAACGGCACCGGCTGCGATATCATACTGATGCAGATAAAACTCCCAATAGCCGTCAAAGCGTCCGGCTGCCACCTGACAGATATCGAATGCGGCTGAGCCTGTCCGCCGGATCTCCTGAAGCTGCGGGACGATTTTTGCGAAATATTCAAGATTATTCTTTTCTTTTCGGGCACGGATACAGGCAAAACCCGTTGAGCAAAGTGCTTCGCCCAATGTCTGACACGTTGATGCGTGGATGGGAACTCCGTTCAAAAAGGCGCCCTTCCCTTTTTCTGCATAATAAAGCTCATTCAGCTGAGGCGCAAAAACAGCCCCTGCATAAAACTCACTCCCCCGCAGCACACCAATGGAAACGCTGAACACGGGTGAACCATGCACATAACTGGTCGTCCCGTCAATGGGATCTATGCAGTAGGCCCATTCCGAAGTTCCATCCGTCACCCCGGACTCTTCACCGATAAAACCGAATTCAGGAGTTGCCTGCTTCAGACGGTCAATAATGAAACGCTCCACTTCACGATCCACATCAGTTACGAGATCCGCAGGGGTCTCTTTGGAAAAAATCCGGACATTTTCAAAGTTTTTCCGCCGTTCAAGAGCGATCTTACCGGCAGCTTTTGCCGTTTCACAAATCAAGGGTATTATTTCTTTCATACTGTACAGGAGCCTTTCTCAATTTTGCCTGATGATTTCACAGTGTGAAATATAGCATCACAAATAATCTTTTTCAACAGACTTTTGCACTTTTTCCCTTATCTGTCACCTTGAATATCTCTTGACAAGCAGATATTCAGGTATTATATTAACCTCAGAGGTAATTTCAAAAGTCATTCAAAAAATGGCAAAGATGTCATTCGCAAAGAGCTGTAAAGGGTAGTTTGAAGGCTGCTGCCTGCAAGGTAACAGGCGCTTGTCCCGCCGTAGCTTTATGCGAAGGCGGAAAAACGCTCCCTTTATCAGATCGAAGCGAGGGCGCTTTGACAATTTTGAGGAGTTTTGAAATTGCCTCCTCAGAATAAAGACTAATTTCAAAGGAGCATATCATCATGAGTGATTCATCCCTTGCCAGGGCGCGGGACTTTATCGCCAACGAGACCCAATTTCATCTGGGTTTTCTTCCCACAGAGCAATCCAGTCCCCTCACCCGGAATCTGGACAAAGAGTTTGCCCGTTCCACAGTAGACGGCATCGCCAATCTTCAGCTGGTTGACCGCAACGTGCTTGAAATGGCCCGAAAGATCCTCCCCTCTCCTGAGTTTGCAAAACTTTGCACAGAGGGAGTGGAAACTTTGAAAAAAGGCAAAAAAATCGTCTTTTCAGGCTGCGGGGCAACAGGCAGATTGAGTATTCTACTGGAAGGCATGTGGCGGGAAACGGCCGAAAAATATACAGCTCTCAACCAATATGCAGATCAGGTTTTCAGCATTATGACAGGCGGAGACTTTGCCCTTGTCCGTTCTGTCGAATTTTTTGAGGACTATCTGGAATTCGGACGCGAACAACTGCGTATGCTCAATATCGGCAGGGATGATATGCTCGTTGCCATTACAGAAGGGGGGGAAACCTCCTCCGTCCTCGGAACCCTCGAAGAGGCAGTCAACCGGGGGGCAAAAGGATTTCTGCTTTTCAACAATCCGGCTGATCTGCTGGCGGCACACATTGAACGCTCCGCCCGCGCCATCAATGATCCCCGGGTGACGGTCCTTGATCTTCACTGCGGTCCCATGGGACTTGCCGGTTCCACCCGTATGCAGGCGACAAGTTCCGAACAGCTGATTGCAGGAGCCGCCCTGGAATATATGGCTTCCGAACTTATGGGAACTTCCATGCCTGACATTGCCGCTGACTTTGCAAGACTTCTTGATGAACTTGAATCACCGGACTCCCGCAAAGCAATGGCTGAATACATCGACTTTGAAGCATCGGTCTACAAAAAACACGGTCGCATCACTTATTGTGCCGATGACTGTCTGCTGGATATCTTCACCGATACAACGGAACGCTCCCCCACCTTCATGCTGCCCCCCTTCCGTCCTGCAGATGATACGACCTCCCCCATTCCCTGGGCGTTTGTAAAAAATCCCCTTTTCGATACCCGGACAGTATGGGAACGGAACATGCGCCGTCCCCTGCGCTGCCTTGAGTGGACAAAAGAGGATTACATAAGATTGGGGGCCGCAGAAAAGATCCAAAACAATCCTCCCAAAATCAGCAGTGCCAATCTTCTCAAGATCGCTGTCGGCAATGAGGACTCTCCGGAGCGCTACGCAACCGGAAACGATGCCGCAGTGCTCGTTGAAACGGGAGTCGCCTGCAACAGAGAGGAACTGGAGAGAGCCTTTGAACTCTACGCCGGAAAATTTTCTGCCGGCAAAAGAGTATTCATCGGATGCGGTCAAGGGGATTTCACCATCAAATGCACCATTCCCGACACGCCTTTGCGTCTTATCCGTCACATGGCGGTCAAACTGGTTCTCAACAACATTTCCACCGGAACCATGGTGGTCATGGGCAGAGTCACCGGCAACTGGATGAGCTGGGTGGACTGCACCAATAAAAAACTTATGGACAGAGGCGCCCGGCTGGTGGCTGAAATCGGCAAGTTGAGTTATGAGGAAAGTTGCGAAAAGCTCTTTGAAGCTATGGAGATCATCGCCGCAACGACTCCTCCCGGCGCAGAAAAACAATCAGCGGTTCAGTATGTATTGGAACGTTTGAAATAAAACATTTACAAATCAGGCACAAAAGCAGCAAAGAGCCTGCTCCGCCTGAAGGCGACATAAAGCTCCGGCGTCAATTCTGAGCCGGGGCTTTTTGTCTGCATGAGAATACGATTGAGAATGGCACGGCGCAGCCGTTCCGCTTTCATGATCCCGGCAGAAGAGGGATTCCGGTAAAGTTCAGCTGCCACATGGAACGCAGAAGCGCTGCCCCTTTCATTAAGCAGTTGTTCCGCCTCAGGATAGAGAGGATACGGCTCAATGCCGCCTCCATTCAGAGGGAGTGCGGCAATTTTCCTGACCTTTTCAGCACTCCAATTGCTCATAAAAGAAAGTTCTGTAACGATATCTTCTGCAGCCAACTTCTCTTTGGCGTTCTTAAGTTTCACAAAACGCACCGCCGTTCCGTGATCCAGCAGTTCAGCAGTCAATTTTTCTGCGGTTTTTTCAGGATTTTCAGAAAGGACCACCAGGGCGTAGATAACAGCATTTTCCAATGCATCCAGGGCGAGATCAGACTCTATTCCGCCTGTGGCAGAGGAGTAACCGGTCTCAAGGGCAAGGATATGCCCAGCCATTTGAGGATTGTAACGCTCCTGTGCCGTTTTGGTCAGAAGTTCCGTCGTCTGGATCTTCAACATCCGCTGACGCACAGCACTCTGAAGCGTTTCAAGGGTCTGCTCTTCCGGAGTGAAATTCAAACACCCGCCCCCTGCCAGAAGGCAGAAAATAAACAGCAGCAGCCCCTTACTGAAAGCTGTGCTCGTCATCAGGGAAGACTCCACCCCGAACCTCTGAAGCGTAATCCTTCAGAGCTTTGCGGATAACAGCCCCCACCTCAGCATAGCGTTTGGCGTGTTTGGGGGCCGATTCAAAAAGTCCGATCACGTCGTTCATGACCTGCACCTGTCCTGAACAATCCATACCGGAGCCAATACCGATGGTGGGCACGTTCAACGCTTCAGTAACAGCCTTCCCAAGATCCGCCGGAATACATTCGAGAACCACAGCAAAAGCACCGGCAGTCTCTACGGAACGGGCATCAGCAATGATCCGCTGAGCAGCTTCAGGGGTCCGGCCCTGAATACGGTAACCGCCTGCGGTCTGCACCCTCTGGGGCAGGAGCCCCACATGTGCCATGACCGGGATCCCGGCACCGACCAGCGCCTCGATAAGAGGAGCCGCTTCAGCTCCGCCCTCCAGTTTCACGGCATCGCAGTCGGCTTCTTTCAAGGCTCTTCCGGCGTTATGAAGTGCTTTTTCAATACTTTCCTGATAACTCATAAAGGGCAGATCAAAAACAACGAAAGAATTGGGAGCCCCCCGACGCACGGCCGCAGCGTGATGGAGCATCTGTTCCATGGTGACAGGCAGAGTATTCCTGTACCCAAGAACAGTAGGTGCAAGAGAATCCCCCACCAGCAGCACATCTATACCGGCATCAAAAGCAGCAGCGGCGGAAGGGGCATCGTATGCTGTGACCATAACGATTTTTTCATTTTCTCTTTTGCGTTTCGCAAAAGCGGCAACAGTTGTTCGCTTCAACATAATTCAAAAAAACTCCTCAAAACTGACCTGTTTTTATTTGAAGATGGACTTGTCAAAAAAGTCCGGAAGTTCCTGTTTTTCCTCGTAGGCACACTCAGGGAAATATTGCTGCGAAACGGCACGCAGTTTATCAGGTGCCCCCATGACCACAAGATCATCGCCGGCTTCGATCATGGTGCTTCCGCAGGCAGGAACAAAACCTTTGCCGCGGCGGATCATTGTCACCAGAGCTCCGGGAGGCAGTTTAGCCTCGGCAAGCGTCTTGCCGATCAGAATGGAAGAAGAGCCGACTTCAAACTCATGAAGATCATAATTGGCACCATCCACAGTTTCCATTTCCACGGGGGCGCGTTTTTTAGGGGCAAAAGCTCTGGCAAGATCGAGTTTACGGGCAAAAGGCATCAAAGTAACCCCCTGCACCAGAACAGAGCCGATGACCATAAAAAAGATCATATTAAACATCAATCTGGAGTGTTCCACGCCAGCCACCAGCGGGAAGGTCGCAAGCACGATAGGAGCCGCGCCGCGCAGTCCGGCCCATGAAACAAGAAGTTTTTCCCGGAAAGAAAAGTGACTGCGGCAAAGTGAAATAAAGACCGCTCCCGGACGGGCAATAAACATCATGCACAAAGAGAGCAATATACCCGGTACCAGAACGCGCAGTTCCAGAAGCTCCGCAGGATTGACCAGCACACCGAGAGAGGTAAAGAGGATCACCTGCATCAGCCAGGCGATACCTTCGTTGAACTTTTCCAGCCCGGAACGGAAGTTGTATTTCATATTTCCCATTGCAACTCCGCAGACATAGACGGCAAGGAACCCGTTTGTCTGCAGAACTTCTGCAACGCCGAAACATATCAGTACCATAGCGACTCCCAGAACATAGTAGAGTCCCTCGTATTCAAAACGTCTTCCGAAGAACCATTTACCGACAACCCCCATGAGCAGTCCTGCCGCAGCGCCGCCGATGATCTTATAGAAAAGAAGGGGAATCTGCCAGAAAGAAAATCCGCTTGCGGTTGTGACGATCTGAAGCATGACCAGAGTCAGCAATGCCGCCATAGGATCGTTGCTCCCGGATTCAAGTTCAAGAAGCGGCTGAAGATTTCCTGACAGGTTGACCCCGTTTCCCCTGAGGATGGCAAACATAGCTGCAGCATCTGTTGAAGAGATCAAAGATGCCATGAGCATCCACCAGGTCCAGTTGACATCGTTTCTGAATCCGAGAAAAATGAGAAAACCGCAAATACCGAGAAAAAGCGCCGTCAGTAAAACGCCGCATGTGGCAAGGACAACACCACTGACAAGCACAGGCCGGATCGTGCGGAAACAGGTTCCCAAACCTCCTGAAAAAAGGATGAAACACATGGCAATGGTGCCCAGAGAGTTGATTGGTCCGGCATGCTTTACAGGATCAAGTTCCAATATTCCCAATCCGTGCCCGCCGACAGCCATTCCCACAGCAAGAAAGAGCAGCAGAATAGGCATATTGAATCTGCTGGAAAGCTTATTCGCCAACACTCCGGCAAGCAGCAGCACTCCGGCAAAAGCAATAAAAACAGAGAATGAAAAACCCATATTTCCCCAACACCTCAGCTAAAAATCCACACTCATCAGCGCCGCACATACCCCTTGTCACAGGCAATGCAGCAAGATAATATAATACTGTAAAGGAAGGATTTCCAATAGATCAAAGGAAAAAATTTGCATTTTGATCATTTTTGTGGTAAATTAAGAACATGAACACTTGGATTTGGATCTATATTGCCGTCTTTTGCGGTGGAGCCTCTCTTGCGCTCTTTCTGACTCCGGTTTTCGGTGCAATCGCCCGGAATACCGGTTTCCTTGACGTGCCCGCATCAAACCACAAAAAACACAACAATGCCACTCCTTTGCTGGGGGGGGCCGCCATGTTCACTTCATGGATCATTGCTCTGGGCATCGGCATTGCCGCAGTCAAATGGGGCGGATTATCTGAGATGCTTCCGCTTCAGGGAATCATGCCGGGTATGAACAACGCCCTGCCCGATCTGGCAGTGATCGCCGGATGTGCCGCGCTGGCAGTTCTGCTGGGGCTGTGGGATGATAAATTTGCCATGTCAGCCGCCGCAAAATTCGGCGGACAGTTTGTTATTGCCCTGCTGGTCACTCTCTACGGCAATGTCAGGATCAATATTTTCCTTGACAACCAGTTTGCTGTCGCCGGAGCGACTGTTTTCTGGATCATGCTGATGATGAACTCCATCAACTTCTTTGACAATATGGACGGTCTGGCAGCAGGCGTCATCGCTATTGCCCTGGGGATCTTTGCTGTTATCGCCGGTTTGAACGGACAATTTTTCATTACCGCCATTTCAGCGCTGAGCTGTGGTGTATGCTGCGGATTCTGGTTTTACAACATGGCTCCCGCCAAGATCTTCATGGGTGACTCCGGCAGCCATTTTCTCGGCTTTCTGGCAGCAGTCACAGCAGCAGAGGTCAGTTTCTTTGACATCAGTTATTCTCACTCACGCTTCCCGGTATTGATCCCTCTCATCGTCCTGGCCCTGCCTCTTTTTGACACAGCCATGGTGGTCATGATCCGAACTCTGAACAAAAAACCCTTCTGGATCGGGGATCACAACCACATTTCACACCGTTTTGTCAGAATGGGGCTGAGCCGTCCGGTGGCGGTACTGCTGGTTCACTTGCTTTCACTTTCCATCGGCATCACCGCGCTGCCCATTTTCTGGGGAGATTTCAGAACGGCTGCCATACTTGTTTTTCAGGCGTTCCTGCAGCTGACCGTGATAACGATCCTGCAATTTGCTCTGGCAAAAAAAGAGTAAAAACAATATAGCAGGAAGCTGACTTGAAAAGTCGTTTTCTCTGGTGTATATTATATGAATGAAAATTTTACAGGTTTTACTTTTCTTTAAGTAAACATTTTTTAACCCTCAAAAGGAGAAACAAATGGGCAAAAGAATGGAGACCATCGACGGCAATCATGCCGCCAGTTACGTCGCTTATGCATTTAGCGAAGTCGCCGCCCTCTACCCCATCACCCCGTCCTCACCCATGGGTGAGTACGCTGATGCCTGGGCCAGCAAGGGAATGAAAAACATGTTCGGAGAACCCCTGCGCATTGTTGAAATGCAGTCCGAAGCCGGTGCTGCCGGTGCTGCTCACGGTTCTCTGAGTGCCGGTGCTCTCACCGTCACCTATACCGCCAGCCAGGGTCTGCTGCTGATGATCCCGAATATGTACAAGATCGCCGGTGAAATGCTGCCGACCGTCTTCCATGTGTCTGCCCGTGCTCTTGCCGCTCAGTCACTCTCCATCTTCGGTGACCACTCCGACGTTATGGCCTGCCGTGCCACCGGTTACGCCATGACCTCCGCCGCCTCCATCCAGGAAACTCACGACCTGGCACTGGTGGCCCACCTGGCCACTCTGGAAAGCGAAGTTCCCTTCCTCGCTTTCTTCGACGGATTCCGTACCTCTCATGAATACCAGAAAGTTGAACTTCTTGACTATGCTGACATGAAGTCTCTGGTTGACATGAAATACATTGAGCGCTTCCGCAACCGCGCTCTGCGTCCTGAGGCTCCCTACGCCAAGATGGCCGCCCAGAACCCCGACGTCTACTTCCAGGGTCGCGAAACCACCAACAAGATCTACGAAGATCTCCCCGGTGTCGTCCAGAAGTACATGGACAAAGTCGCCGCTCTCACCGGCCGCCCCCTGCACCTCTTCGACTACGTCGGTGCCGCTGATGCCGACAAGGTGATCGTCGCCATGGGTTCCGGCTGCGAAACCATTGAAGAAGCCATCACCTACCTCAATGCCAAGGGCGCCAAGCTGGGTCTGGTCAAGGTCCGTCTCTATCGTCCCTTTGACATTTCCGCCCTTTCCGCTGCTATTCCTGCCACCGTCAAGAAGATCGCTGTTCTTGACCGCTGCAAGGAACCCGGCTGCTACGGCGAACCTCTCTACCTCGACGTCAAGGCTGCTCTTGCCGACCGCGACATCACCGTCATCGGCGGACGCTACGGTCTGGCCAGCAAGGAGTTCACTCCTTCCATGGTCCTCGCCATCTACAAGCATCTCGACGGCAAATGCACCCACAACTTCACCGTCGGTATTGAAGACGACGTCACCAACCTTTCTCTCCCCATCGACGAGACCATCGTCACCGAACCTGCCGGCACCACCAGCTGCATGTTCTGGGGTCTGGGTTCCGACGGTACCGTGGGTTCCAACAAGAACTCCGTTGCCATCATCGGTGACAACACCGACAAATATGTTCAGGCCTACTTCTCCTACGACTCCAAGAAGTCCGGCGGTATCACCATCAGCCATCTGCGTTTCGGCGACAAGCCCATCACCAGTGAATATCTGATCACCAGCCCCGACTTCGTTGCCTGCCACAACCAGGCTTACATCGGCATGTACGACATGATCTCCTCCATCAAAGAAGGAGGTACCTTCCTGCTGAACACCAACGCTCCTGCCGACAAGGCTTTTGCAACTCTGACCAAAGAGATGCAGGAAACCATCATCGCCAAGAACGTGAAGTTCTATGTCGTGGATGCTCTCAAAGTCGCTCTTGAAGTTGGAAGTGCCAAATACATTTCCACCATCATGCAGACCTGCTTCTTCAAACTGGCTGACATCATTCCCGAAGCTGAAGCCATCGGCTACATCAAGAAGGGTATTGAGAAGAAGTTCGCCAAGAAGGGTCAGGAAGTCGTCGACCAGAACAAACTTTGCGTTGACAAAGCTCTTGACGGTCTGACTCAGGTCGCTGTGCCCGCCGCTGCCGGCGAGTGCTATGTGCCCGCTCCCAAGTTCACTCCTGAAATGGGTGAATTCGCTGTCAAACTGATGAAGCCCGTCCTTGAGCAGAAAGGTGACTCCGTCCCCGTTTCCGCCATGAGCTACGACGGCTCCATGCCCATCGGAACCGCCCGCTTTGAAAAGCGCGGTGTTGCTCCCAAAGTCCCCACCTGGGATTCCTCCAAGTGTATCCAGTGCAACCAGTGCGTCATGGCTTGCCCCCACGCTGCCATCCGCGCCAAACTGATCGCTCCCGCTGCTCTGGAAACCGCTCCTGCCAGCTTCGCCACCGTGGACGCCAAGCCCCCGGTCAAGAAGGAACTCGGCCTCAAGTACCGTCTCCAGGTCTTCGTTGATGACTGTCTCGGCTGCGGCGTCTGCGTTGAGAGCTGTATTGCCAAAGAAAAGGCTCTTTCCATGGTTTCCGCCGCCGGCGAACGCAAAGCCGGTCAGCAGGTCAATGCCGACTTCTTCATGGATCTGCCCGACAACGAAATGGGCGGCACCAACGAATCCACCGTCAAGGGTGTGGGATTCAAGCAGCCCTACTTTGAGTTCAGCGGTGCTTGCGCCGGCTGCGGTGAGGCTCCCTATGTCCGTCTGATCAGCCAGCTCTTCGGTAACCGCATGATCGTTGCCAACGCCACCGGCTGTTCCTCCATCTACTCCGGCTCCTTCCCCAGTCTGCCCTACTGCAAGGACAAAGAAGGCCGCGGTCCCGCATGGGCCAACTCCCTCTTTGAGGATAACGCCGAGTACGGTTTCGGTATGCGCGTCGCTGTTGACACCAACCGCGAACAGCTGAAGAACCTCGTCAACCGCGCTCTGGAACTGGGCGTCGCCTGCCCTGATATGAAGGCCGGCTTCGAGTACGCTCTTGCCAACTGGGATGCCAAAGATGATGCCGCTATCGCCAACCAGAAGAAACTGGGCGAAATGCTTGCCAAAGTCGGCGAGTGCAAGTGCGAAGGCGAAATCAAGGAAGTCATCACCAAGATCGCCGAACTCAAGGACTACTTCGTTGACAAGTCCGTGTGGATCATCGGCGGTGACGGCTGGGCCTATGATATCGGTTACGGCGGTCTCGACCACGTTGTCGCTCAGGATCGCAACGTCAACATTCTGGTCCTTGACACTGAGATCTACTCCAACACCGGCGGACAGGCTTCCAAGTCCACCCCCATCGGTGCTGTGGCCCTCTTCGCTGCCTCCGGTATGCGTATGACCAAAAAGAACCTCGGTTTCATGTGCATGAGCTACGGCAACGTTTACGTCGCCTCCATCTCCATGGGTGCCAACCGTCAGCAGACCCTGAACGCCATCCGTGAAGCTGAAGCCCACAACGGTCCCTCCATCATCCTCGCTTACGCTCCCTGTATGCTCCATGGTATCAACATGACCAAGAGCCAGGAAGAAGGCAAGCGCGCCGTGGAAGCCGGTTACTGGCCGCTCTACCGCTACAACCCCGCGAACGCTGAAAAGCCCTTCATCTGGGAATCCAAAGAACCCACCATCGGTTATCAGGAGTTCATCCGCAGTGAGAACCGCTACAAGCAGCTTCTCAAGGCTGATCCTGCCAATGCCGATGCTCTGCTTGCCAAGGCAGAAGAAGATGCCAAACGCCGTATGGAGTTCTACAAGACTCTGGGCGATGTGATGCAGTAATCTTCAGCTGACACACAAGCAACTCGAAAACGCTCCGGGGAAACCCGGGGCGTTTTTTTTGCCGATAAACAAGAAGAGTCCAAAGTAAAAAAAGTTAAAAATTTTCCTGAAAAAGAGTTATCTGGACTTGATAATCCTGAAAAGAGCTTTATATTATATTAAGGACTGGTGTGAATCACCGGAAACGTGCCGGTCCGGTTTCAAAAAATCAACGCGTTATGACGCATTTTGAAAGTGGGACGGCAACAACCCGCTTTTTTATTTATTGGCACCTCAGAAACGGGTGCCGTAACAATATCATAACAGGGGAGCCGGAATGACGGTTCCGTGCCGGAAAAAGAAGTTGAGTAACAGGAAAGTAACAGAGGATAATGTAGTATGAGCAATGAATTGTTGACCCTGCTTGAATATGTTGAACAGCAAAGAGGGATAACCAGAGAAAGTTTGATCCGCGCTCTTGAAGCGGCGATCCTGACCGCTTCAAGAAAAAGCATCCATCCTGCCGCCAATCTCAGCGTCAAGATAGATCCCGTTTCCGGAAAAATCAGAGCATGGGCGGATCTTGAAGTGGTGGATTCAATTCCCACCCCTGACCAGATCGTCATTGACCGCGCCAGAGAACAGTTCCCCGATGTCAAGTTAGGCGATGTGGTCAAGTGGGAGGTAACTCCGCGGAACTTCGGCCGTATTGCCGCCCAGACAGCCAGAAATGCCATCGCACAGCAGCTGAGAAAAGCAGAAAAAGAAAATGTCCTTGAGGAATTCAAGGATCGGGTCGGTCAGATCATCAACGGTGTGGTCAGAAAATTTGAGAACGGCAGTGTCATCATCGACTTTCAGAAAGCTGAAGGTATCATGTCCTCAAAGGACCGTATTTATGAAGACCAGTACGCTCCCGGTGACCACATCAACGCTCTGTTGGTCAAAGTTGATGTGAATGCCCCCGGTCCCAGTCTCATTGTCACTCGCAGCACCCCCGATTTTGTGGTCAAACTTTTTGAACGTGAAGTCAGCGAGATCCACGACGGTACCGTAAAGATCATGGGTATCGCCCGCGAACCCGGCAAGCGTACAAAAATCGCTGTAGGCAGTGATGACCGCCGGATAGATCCAGTCGGTTCCTGTATCGGCATGAGAGGTATCCGCGTCAAGCGCATTACAGAAGAACTGGGCGCTGAACGTATTGATATTATCCCTTACGATGAAGATATCCGCAAATATGCTGCCAACGCCCTGCTCCCGGCTAAAGTCAAAAGCGTCTCCGTTGATGAGGAAAAACATGCACTTATGGTAACTGTCAGCAGTGACCAGTCCCGGGTCGCTTTGGGACGCAAAGCTCAGAATGTGCGCCTCGCCGGAAAACTTCTGGGTTGGACCGTCACACTCTGCCAGGAAGAGAATAAGCCGGTTGCCAAAACAGATATGGAGTCAAAACTGCAGCAGGCCGCCGAACTTCTGGCGGAACAGTTGAAAATTTCCACAGGTACCGCCAGAAAATTCGTGGATAACGGTTTTATAACCCTTGATGGTGTCCGCGCGGCTGATCCTGAAACTCTGCTTGCCATTGAAGGTATAGATCAGGCAGAAGTCAATCAGGCCGTCGCCAACGCCGGAGATAACGCATAAGGAGTCCCGCAAGTGAGTAAGTCATTGACAGTAAAAGATCTTGCCGCCAAGTACGGTGTTTCCGCCAACTTGATCGCCGCTGAACTGGTCCGCCAGGGAGTAAAGGTTGACAAGGCTGAAAAGACTAAAATCCCGGATGACATGACCGATTTGATTGAGTCATTCTTTGACGATCTTTATGGACAGCAGGATGAAGAAGCCCTGCTTCCTAAAGGCGGCAAACGCTCCGGTGCCCCCAAAAAAGGCAACTCCCGCCGCGAAGAAATGGTCCCTAAAGACAGCCATCGGAAAAACTCTGACTCCAAGGGCGAACAGGAAAAATCAGTTGGGGACTCCGGTAATACCATCACCTTGAGCTCCCCCATTGTGGTCAAAACTCTTGCTGATGCTATCGGACGCAAACCCAATGAAGTTTTGACCGATCTGATCAAACTCGGGGAACTTTCCGGAATCAACAAGACTGTTTCCGACGCCAATGCCAAAAAAATCTGCGAAGCCGCAGGTTTTGAACTGGTCATCGGCGCGGCTCCCAAAGCAGCCGCCCCCGAACCCGTCACCTTGCGTGAGCGTGAAGTGGATGAATCAAAACTGGTTCCCCGTCCCCCTGTCGTCACCTTTATGGGACACGTTGACCACGGCAAAACCTCTCTGCAGGATGCCATCCGTCACACCAATGTGACCGCAGGAGAAGCCGGTGCCATTACGCAGCACATCGGCGCCTCAACAGTTGAATTCGAAGGCAAACACATCACCTTTATCGACACTCCAGGACACGCGGCCTTCACCAGCATGCGCGCCCGCGGTGCCAATATCACCGATATCGTGGTGCTGGCAGTTTCAGCCGTTGAAGGTTTCAAACCCCAGACCGTTGAAGCCATGAACCATGCTCTTGCCGCTGATGTGCCGATCATCGTTGCCGCCAACAAAATGGATCTTCCCGGCGCCGATTACGATCAGGTTCTGCTTCACATGCAGCAGAACAATCTGACCAGTGAAGACTGGGGCGGTAAAGTGGGTGTTGTCAAAGTTTCAGCCAAAACGAAAGAGGGTCTGCCCGACCTTCTGGAACGTATTCTGGTTGAAGCTGACATGCTTGAACTCAAAGCCGACCCCACCGGTCCCGCCGAAGGCGTTGTCCTTGAAGCACAGCTTGAACAGGGACTGGGGCCCACCTCTCACGTTCTCATTCAAAATGGAACACTTAAAGTCGGTGCCCCCATTCTCTGCGGTTCATGCTGGGGCAAGGCCCGTATGCTGATTGATGACAAGGGTAAACGGATCAAAGAGGTGAAACCCGGATTCCCGGTGAAAGTCGTGGGACTTTCAGGAGTGCCTGAAGCCGGTGACCAACTGCTGGTCATGGGGTCAGAGAAAGAGGCACGTCAGGAAGCTGAACGCCGCAGCGAAGAAAAACGCACCGAACAGCTGGCGACCTCCAACATCTCCACTGCCGACGATCTTTTCAACAAGCTCAACAACGAAGGCCGCCGTTCTCTGAACGTCATCATCAAATCCGACGTCAAAGGCTCCGGTGAAGCCATTGCCCAGTCCCTTCAGGAGCTTCCCTCTGACAAGATCAAAGTCGAAGTCATCGCCAACAGTGTGGGTTCCATCTGCGACAATGACATTGAACTTGCCGCTGCCACCAACGCCCTGGTCGTGGGATTCCACGTTCAGGTTTCTCCCGGTGTCAATGATCTTGCCGCCAAGCGCCATGTTGAGATCCGTCTCTACACCATTATTTACGAGCTGCTGGAAGATATCACCGACGCTCTGGCAGGTAAACTTGAACCTGAAAAACGGGAAACCGTCACCGGCAAAGCGCGGATCTTGCAGATCTTTGAACTTTCCAAAGGGCCCAAGATCTGCGGCTGCAAAGTGGAATCCGGTATCGTTAAAGTGGGTGCTAAAGCAAGGGTGCGCCGCAGTAAAGAGCTGATCTATAACGGTGAAGTCACAAGTCTGCGTCACTTTAAAGAGGATGTGAAAGAGGTCAAAGCGGGTCTGGAATGCGGTATCCGTCTTGACAACTTTGCCGACTTCGTTGAAGGAGACGAGATCGAATTCTACAACATTGAACTCAAAAAGGCATCACTCTGATGAGTCCGAGAAACGTAGACCGCATGACCCGTGTCAACGAACTTATCAAAAGAGAGTTGGCAGGGCTGATTGAATCCGACCGGGTGTGGGCAAACAACATTCTGGTTTCCGTCACCACCGTCAATACCGGTACCGATCTGCGCAACGCAACTGTCGGTATCAGTATTTTCGGCGGCACCAATGCTGACAAGCAGAAAATCATGGCAGAACTTGACCAGAACAAGGTCAAATGGCAGGATGATCTGGCATCAGAACTGGGATTCAAACGCACTCCGGTGCTGACATTCAAGGCAGACAACTCCATTGAACGCGGCGACCGGGTTTTCGCTCTGCTCAACAAAGCGGAGCAATCCGGCGCAGAAAAGGATGAAGAATGAGCGCGACTCAATCGCAGCTCCGGGAGGCGGCAAAACTGCTTCTGGAGTCAGAAAATGTTCTGATCTTCACCCATCAGCGTCCTGACGGTGATGCACTGGGATCCTCTTTCGGCTTGAAGTATTTTCTTGAGTCTTCGGGCAAAAAAGCTGAAGTCTTCATTCCGGGGACGATCCCCCACCGTCACACAAAACTTTTTTCCGGATATCTCAGTGATCTTCCAGAAGACAAATTCAATGCCTTTGATACCTTTGTCTCTGTGGACTGTGCCAATCCCGCCCGTCTGGGGGCACCTGAGTTTCTCACCATTGAAGAACTGAGGACAAAGCGTTTCATCAATATTGATCACCATGGGGGGAACTCCATGGGATCCGCCTTTTTCAATCTGGTGTCCGGGAACACTGCCAGCTGCAGTGAACTGCTGGTAAAGATCATGTGTGCCTCAGAGATCACGATTCCTGAAAAATGTGCCTCACCTCTTCTGACGGGAATGATGACCGATACAGGTTGCTTCCGTTTTTCCAACACCTCTGCCGACACCATGCGGAACGCCGCCATACTTCTGGAACGGGGAGCTGAACTGGAAAAAATCGTCAATGCGGTCTTTTTCAGCAAACCCCTGAATCAGATGCGGTTCGAAAATGAACTCATGCGGGAACACCTGAAGTTCGCCTTAGACAACAGGATCGCCTATGCCTGTATTCCTCCGGAACTGGCAAAAAAGTATGATTTCAACATCAAAGAAGATGAGGGGCTGATTGATCTTTTGCGTGAAATTGACGGTGTCATCATTGCAATGCTTCTTTATGAAGGTCCCGGCGGCATCAAGATTTCCATGCGGAGCAAAGAGAGCCGCTACCCTGTAGGGCCTGTGGCAAGAGCTTTCAACGGCGGCGGCCACGAACTTGCAGCCGGTGCCACTTATGAAGGCTCCATCGGTGATGCAGAAAAAGCGTTGGTGGAAAAACTCACGCAGCTCTTTGCGTAAAACACTCTGTCTTATACGAGGTTCTGATTAAAATTCAGAGCCTTTTTTTATACTGAAAGGATTTTTCACATGAAAAGTGCAAGCGAACTCAAAAAAGAAATTATCGCTGCCGTTGATGAGCAGCGTTCTGAAATATTTGCTCTTGCAGATAAGATACTCCATAATCCGGAACTGGGGTTCCGGGAGGAAAAAACAGCGGCTCTTGCTGCTGATGAACTGCGAAAACTGGGACTTGAAGTCAAAACCGGCATTGCTCTGACCGGAGTCCGTGCCGATATGGAAAGCGGCCGTCCGGGGCCCCGTATTGCCATCATGGGAGAACTGGATGCACTCCCGGTGCCGAGCCACGCCTTTGCCGATCCTGAAACAGGAGCCGCCCATGCTTGCGGACACCATGCACAAATGACCATGATGCTGGGAGCGGCACGGGCTCTGAGCAAAGTCATCAAAGAGCTGTGGGGAGCAGTCGCCTTTATTGCCGTCCCGGCAGAAGAGTTCCAGAGTCTGGAGTACTGCCGCTTGCTTATTTCCTCAGGCAAGCTCACCTACTGCTGCGGCAAGCCTGAATTTATCAAACTGGGCATTCTTGATGACATTGACGCCGTTTTACTGATCCATGCCGGACATGACACTTTCACCCCTGAAAGTTTCAACGGTTTCTGCATGAAACAGATCATTTTTGAAGGGAAAGCCGCCCACAGCGGACTGCGTCCGTGGGATGGCATCAACGCCGCCTCCATGGCGCGGCAGGCGCTGAACATGATCGACTCCCAGAGAGATACCTTTGATGATAAAGAAAGTGTCCGGATCCACGGCATCATCTCTGACGGCGGCAGTGCCGTCAATGTGGTTCCCGCCCGGGCGGAACTGGAACTTCAAGTCCGCGCCAAAACTCCTGAGGCAGTAAAACGCGCCTGCGATGTGGTGGACCGCTGCGTTAAAGGCGCCGCCATGGCATACGGCGGAAAAGTCACCATCCATAACCTCGGCGGCGACATGCCCTACAAAAGCTGCCCCGAACTCAACGCAGTCCATGCAGAGAACCTGAAAGAACTCAACGGCGGAATCCTGACCAACTTCGGACACCGGGGATCTTCCACAGACATGGGCGATGTAAGCCAGCTGATGCCTGCGCTGCACGCTTACTGTGCGGGTTTCTCCGGTTCCCCCCACGCAAAGGATTTTGTCGTCACCGATCCGGAAAAAGCCTACATCGACGGCGCAAAACTGCTGGCGATGGATGCCGTTTCGCTTCTTTCCAACAATGGTGCAAAAGGTAAGGAAATTGCCGCATTGCCTTGCGCCATGGATAAGGAAAGCTACTTCAAGTACAAAGATCTTTTCTCATCAAGTGAAAGCTGCGACTACTCTGAATAAGTCAGCAGAAGACAAAAAAAAAAGCGGGAAAAAGAAGTTTTCTCTCCTTTTCCCCTTTCTGCTTTTAAATGACCGTGTGGGGATGATGTCCGGGATCGACCTGATACTGGCTCCAGCCGGTTTTGATGTATTCATCAATTCCCGTATCCCATCCCAGCTGGCGGAGGTGATGTGCCAGAGAGAGGCGGGTCGACAGAGTCACTCCCGGATTCACAGAAGGATTCCATGACGCATAGGCAGCGGTGCAGAAGATGTGGGCAAAACTCCTGTCATGGGAAATGTGCCAGGTGGTTTCAAGCATTCCGAAAAGTTTCTCTTCAGCGGCAAAACGTCCCAGACTTTTCATACCGTCCTGATTGAGCCAGGGGCAGACCAGAACCGGGAACTCCTCTGACTTGAAAAACTTTGCCGTGGGCCAATGGGGTTCCGGATCTTCGCTTTTTTCTTTGGGGTATCCGTACTGCCAGTCAGCAATGATGATATCCCGGGGGAGTTCTTTGTAAAGCTCGCTCAATTTGTGTTCAGGCAGACCGCAAACGATGTAGCCTTTCCACCTTTCATCCCCGGTTTGGAGCAGCATATCGTGCCACATGATGATCCGCGTTCCCTGTTTGGCAAAAAGATCGTGGAAATAGCAGATGTGATCCCGGACAAGATCTTTCAACTCTTTGCGGCGGCAATCCCGGCATGTTCCGATGTTGTCAGCTTCATCACAGCCGATGTGGAAGAAGGGGGGATAATCGTAAAACTCATAAAGTTCCAGCACAAGATCGGTCAGCACCCTGCGGGTCTCAGGATTGGTCAGACACCATGTCCACCCTTCAGGTTCAAAAAGGCTCTGCAATGAAGGATCATAACTCAATACAGCATGTTTACCGGTGATGGAACGGCTGGCTGTGGCGTGTCCCAGCAGATTGAACTGAGGGATCAGAGTGATCCCCAGATCCTGCCCCAGACGAATGAGACGCTTGAGTTCACTTTTTTCGATTTTCTTATCCGCCCAGCACATTTCGGGATGGGATTCAAAAGGGAAGATCCCCCATGTCTCAATGACGGCGTAATTGAATTTATGATAAGCAGCAATACGTATCTGCCTTTCAATATCCCACAGAGGCGTTTCAGGGAAAACGCAAAGATGGATGCCCCTGAAAGCCATGGCAGGGAAATCATTGATCGCGCACTGGACAAGAAAATAACTTTCAGTCTTCGCCACGCCCCGCTCTGCTTCGGCAAGCTGCCGCAGAGTTTTGAGGGCATTCATCACCCCTGTATTACTTGAAGCATCTATGAGGATCTCATCTTCAGAAACTTCGAGTGTATAGGACTCCAATGCGTCACTTTTCTTCAAAAGACGTCCTTTGACACTCAAATCCGGCGTTATCCCCCAGAAGAGTTTGAACAACTCTTTCACTGTTTTTTCGACACCTGAATAATCACAAATCGTAACCGTTACCCGGCACTTTTCTTTGAGGATATATTCGGCTCCGTCTTTGAATTCCAGCTGTTGCGGCACTGGAATAAGACGGTCGGTCAGGATTTTCACTTCACGCTCATTCATAGGGACACCTCACTTTCCGGTTCCGTTGGTGATGATTTTTTCTATTGTATCTGCCAAACGCATCAGATTGCGTTTCAATCCTTTGCGCGCCCCGGGAATGTCGGGGGCAAAAGTTTCAAGGTCTTCATTGTAAAAATACTCCTGAAACTCTTTGATGGCATCGGTAAAACAGGATGGGTACTCCCAGGGGGAGCGGTCGCCGGAGCGGATCTTATCAGTGACCCAGCCTTCGTAAAATTCAAGCTGAGGCAGATAAAGAGCGGGGAAAAACTCTGCGATCACGGCACGGCAGTAGGAGTTCTCACCATTGGCCTTCAACGTTTTTTCAAAATCCGGATTGGTCTCATGTTTCTGCTGAAGAAGTTTGAGAGAGTGAAACATGGAGTAATCTTCATGGGAGGAGACGATCTTATGTTCAAGTTCTGCCGCGCTCCGCATCTGTTTGAGAAGTGAGATAACCTCTTTTCCGGTACTCTGACCGTTGCGCCACGACTCCATGGCAAGGAAGAGTTTTGAAAATCCGTAACTCTCGATCCTGCCAATTGCCATAAGGGCAAGATCCACAATATCCCGGCAGATGAACTCCCCTGCCCCGGAAGTCTGCGCGGCAAGGGCACGGCACAGCTGCGGAAGTTTGCTTACCGCCTCTTCCATGTGTTTGACCTGACTTGAATGGATCCCCAACGTGACGGGATCCGAGGTGATATAGCCGGTACCGTAAATCAAAGTTGACAGCACATTATGGGACGATCCGGGGCGTTTCACCGGGTCCCCGGGACCGCACCAGCCGATATTTTTGACGGCATCTGAGGCAAGGCGCCAGACTTCCAGCATTTCTCCGCTCTTTTCACCATAGCGTTTGGCACAGAACTCAGGCAGAAAGGCTTCAAGAGTGCATTCAGAAGGATCCCACGCCTTGGCGGCAAAAAACTCAAGCATCAAGGTGTCGGCATGGCTGTTTTCGGGCCAGAAGAAAAATCCTTTGCACATGGGGTCCTCCGCAGCGACGGGAAGTCTGCGGGCGATGATGTCGTAATTGCCCCGGATCCCGTTGGCGGATTCATAGGCATGGAAGATACCGAACATCCAGGGGAATTTATTCACAACGCCCCAGTTCGTAAAGTTATTGACCTCATCACTGGTATCTGAGGTGTAGTCAAAAATGATCGTGTTCCGCGGATCAAGTTCTCTGACAAGTGCCTGCACCTCATTGCAATTCCAATACATGCAGAAATCCCATGTGCCGATCATCAAAGGGGTTTCGGGATACTCTTCACGGAGTTTGCTGATAATGCGGCGGTAGGTATAAAGTTTCATCTCATGGTTGCTCTGCCGGTCATTGTAACAGCGCCGCTCAGCAAGTCCGATGGTATGGAACAGGGCAGGTTTCCCGTGGAGCTCAATGCTCTTTCTTGTGAGTTTGAAGTAATTTTCAAGGTTTTCATCCTTGCGGATATCCCACACAAGCCCCGTTTCCTGATTATAGGCTGTGGTGGCCTGAGGAATAAATTCAGGTTTCACATGGTTGAGAAAATCATAAGGAGTTCTGCTGTACCAGTGGGTCATGGTCCCCACATCCTCAGGATGGATCAGGTCTCTTTCGCGGGCATAGCTCAATATCTTGCGCCGCAGTTCGCCCCGGTACTCAAGGGACCAGAAAAGATCACGGTCATCGTAAGAACGGGGCTTTGACTCAGGAACCTGCCATGAGGGATATTTCACAAATTCAGGGAAAGTCTGCTGAAAAAGGTCGTCAAGTCCGATGCGGAGCATAAAGGTATTGAGTCTTTTTTTAAGGATCCAGTCGATCTCTTTCTTCCACTCTTCAAAGTCCCAATGCTCCGCCTGAAAGCGGTTGAGGCTGCGGTGGGCAAAGTAGCGCACTCCCCGGTACTCAAAGCGGGGGGATTCAGAGATATCAATGCCGCTCATCTCAAGAGACTTTTTCCGGGGAACTCTGTCGCCATCCCAGAAATAGTGGCATTCTCCGTAAGTTTCAAGGTAGTAATAGACGCCGTAAAGCAGCGCCCGGGGACGGGCTCCGGCAATAAAAAGCAGTTTGCGTCTGCCCCATTGAGCGCTGAGAAGATGGTAATCATCGCTCCCGGTGCGGAGTTTGAAACCGGGGATCACCTTTTCAATGATCATCCTGTGGGAAAAAGCATTGACCGCATCAGAGCCCAGAACCAGAAGATCACTTTTTCCGTCATCTTCAGTCAGGAGCGGAATTTCTTTGCCCGTAATACGCTTGAGAAATGAAACAAGCTCAGCGGCGGCAATTGAAAAAATACCTTCGTTGCGGGGAACCAGGATCGCTGTCATATAAATACCTCATGTTAATTAAAAAATCTTTCCCTCAAGAATAATATACGCCCAAGCGCCCCTGTTTGCAATGCTGAAAAAGAGCATTTTTTTGATTAAAATGACAAAAAAAACCTGAGCGCCGCTTTTCAACGGACTCAGGATCATAATTTATCAGTGAAAACGCTCCGGAGCAATCACCAGTCAACCTTGCTGCTGTAAAGCCAGAATGATGAATTTGCCACAGTAGGGATCCTGCCGAAAGGAACCATTTCCACATTGCCGCCCTGAAATACGAACATACTCTTCCCGGAGTGGGGCATGGCAAGTTTGATTCTGAAATCCCGGTCAGGATATTGAGTTGTATAATGGAGCATAGAAGCATGTTTTGTTTCCCCAATGACCATCAAACGGCTGGGACGCTTGCAGCGGTTGAGACTGGCGCGTTTTTGTCCTGCATTGTATCCGTTGATCCCGATAAAGCAGATCATCTCTCCTGAAGCAGTGGGAAATTCCATTCTGTCTCTTGCAGGGCACACAAACTTGCTGCGGTAATAATACCTGGGATTTGTGGGATAATAGATCCCTCCAAGGATCCCCTGCCGATTGGTTCCGAGATAGGATGCAAGAAAACCGAATTTTCCTCCGACAATGTGCCCTTTGAAAGGATATTCGTAGTACCATCCTCCTGTACTGTCGCCGCTTTTTGTATTGTTCCAGAAAGGCATAACGACATTTTTATTGTCCGCGCAGTACTGCCCAATTGCCACTCCATAACTTTTGAAGTTGTTCATGCAGGCAGCCTGGTGAGAGCGGGCTTTCGCTTTCTGCAAAGCGGGCAGCAGCATGGCAGCCAATATGGCAATTATAGCTATAACGACAAGAAGTTCAATAAGGGTAAAGCTTGCTTTACCCTGCCCATGGGCAGAGGCACAGCAGAACTGCGATCTTTTAAACAACGATTCTTTCAATAAGAACAATCTGCATCGTTCGTTCTTCATAACTCCTTCTTCCGGTATCACTGGTAAGTTCATGTTAAAAAAATTCAATCTTTAATACAATACCACCACTATGGCTTTATTTCAATAGCGGTTCCATAAATAATTAAAATTTTTTCATAAACAACAGAGATTTGCTTGCAAAAAAAATTTCCCATGTTATATTTTGAATGGTTCAGTTACGATTTTTATGATATTGAGGGCGACAGATTTTATGAAAAAAACTTTTTTATTTCTCACTTCTTTGTGCGCCTTGTGCTGCTGCGGCGGCAGTCTGCGCATTGACATCACCGGACTTGATGAACAGATCCGGATCAAAAGTTCCGTTCCCGGCACATCACAGAGCGCAAAACCCCAGGGAAAACTGCTGCAAAAAACCAGTATACTCCCCTCTGCAAATGACTGGAAAGAATTTCAGTTGACCTTTACACCACTCAAAAGCGGAGTCATCTATATTACTCTCAGAGGAACCAATGAAGATCCGGTCCTTGTTGATGGATTTTCCGCCATCGGCGCCAATCTCAAAAACGGCAACTTTGAAACTCTCACCCCTGCAAAAACCTTTGCAGTCTGGCGCAGCAGCAGCAAAAACGTCGTTTCTGATCCCAAACTTGTCAAAGAAGGGAAATACTGCGCCAGAGTCACATATACCTCCCGCCTCAATTTGAAAGGTCTCAAGGTCACTGCCGATACCCCTGTGACTCTTAAAGGATTTTTCCGCAACGAAAAATCTGCCCCTGCTCAGAGCGATCTCAGAAAAAAACTTGCACTCCCCCCCGACAGCAATGTGGTCTTTGATCCCACATTTGACAAAAACAAGCCTCTTGTCATCAGCTCCGGACGCCTTGAACTCCATCCCACCTTTGAAAATTGCAGCGTCTATCTCAATCTGCTGCCGGAGGAGCGGAATAAAAAACTCAAAGTTGAATTCTTCTACCGCAAAGCCGGAAAAGGCACTTATCTTCCCACATTGCCCCCTGCTGAAGTCGTTCAGGAACACGCCTGGCGCGGATCTCTTTTCAATCTTGAGGAAAATACAGCCTACGACTTCAAGGCCCTCATCACAGCTCAGGGATATAAAAAAGAGGTCAAAGGCAATTTCCGCACCCTCAACAGTAAAGTACCTTTTGAAACCGTCGTTCTTCAGCCCGGCAAATGCACGGTCAAGATCACTTCAGGCACACCTGACAAATACAAACGGTACACTTCAAAGGGCAAAGTGATCACCGCCGTCAATGGGAGCGAAGCTGTCTTTCTTTTGAAAGATTTGAAGTACATCATCTTTGACGACATGGTCATAGACGCCCAGGGCGCCCAAAACGGTTTCAAACTGGATAACTGCAGCAATATCATCATCCGCAACTGCGAAGTCTATAATTTCGGACGTAAAAGTGCCGGTCCCCGCTACGGCGCCTCCATGTACTACAACGGCGGAATGCACGATGCGACGGGAAAACTCCTTTATGATGATCTTGCGTTCCGTCTTTTCCAGACCCGGAACGTGCTGATCGAACGCTGTTTTGTTCATGATCCGGCCTATCCCTCCCAGACCTGGCTTTACGCCCATCCCTCCGGTCCCGGCTGTATCAAGGTGATGGATTGCCGCAACACCGTTGTCCGCTGGAACGACTTCGTGGGCAGAGATGACCGCCGCTTCATAGACCACATCATCGGACCTCCCAACGGCTCTCTGCGGGGCGGATTCGCCAGAGATGCCGATATCTACGGCAACTTTTTCGCCTTTTCAAACGATGATGCCGCTGAACTTGAGGGCGGAGCCATGAATATCCGCTGCTACGGCAACCGTATTGAAGGCACCTTGAGCGGCATGTCAACAGGTCCCATCAGTCTGGGCCCCTCCTATCTTATCGGCAATCTTTTCACAAATCCCGGCGATGATGACGGCACTTTCAGCCAGCCTTACAAAAACGGCGGCGGCACCAAAGGCGTCAACCATACCCGGGGCAAATACTATGCGCTCAACAATACTGTGGGGGACAGCTGGGTAAGCAAATACGGTATGGGCAACTTCAGCGAACCTCACAAAGAGTATTTCCCCAGCTGCAAAGCCTATTTGCGGAACAACATTCTCAGATGCAGCGGCAGGTTCTACCACCGCCTGTGGCATACCTTCAACACCGACTGCAACGGAAATCTTCTTGAACGGATCCCCGGAGTTGATCCTGAACTCATCGCAAAAGACATGGAGGCTATCAAAAAGTCAGGTCACGAAAAGCAGGGCATCTACGCAAAAGCAACCTACAACGCCCCTCTGACGGGGGATTACAGTCTCAGAAAAAATGCTCCCGGATACGGCAAAGCCATGATCCAGAATAATTTTCCAAACTTCAAACACTGTGGTGCTTATGAGGGATATGCTCATGAGTGGTTCCCCAAACGTCCGCTTCACATGTATGCTGACAAAACGGAGCTCCACTGGCTCAAAGGGGATTTCTCGCTCCGTACCATAAAAGTAACAGCTCCCGGGGCCATGAAATTCAAGGCGATCGCTTCAGACAGCTTTTTTGCAGTCACTCAGAAAAGCTGCAAAGCCTCAGGGAAAAACAAAGAGTACATTTACACGGTCAAACTGCTCCCTGAGAAGATGAAAACGCCCCGCCGTTACAGCGGAGCCATCCTTTTCCGCAACGAAGCGGGACTTGCCCTGCCGGTCACACTCTTTGCCGACGGCCGCATTCCCCTTGAGAAAGCCATTTCAGATCCCCTCCGCTTCATCCGCGCCCGGAAAATCTCAGCCAAGATGCCCAAATATGTTTTTGAAGTTTCCGTTCCGGCTCCCGGAACATATTTCATGATGGTTCGCGGTCAATATGCCCCCAATCTTTCCAGCGGCAAAGTCAATCTGACCTGTGACGGTCAAAGCTTCAAAAGGGAACTGCCCAAAGCCTCTGCGGAGTGGATGCTGCTCAAAAGTTTCAAATTCCGCCGTCTTGTGCCTTTTGAACTCCCCGCCGGAAAAAAGAAATTTGAGTTTGAATCCCTCAATGGCGTCACCATCAGAGAGGTCGTTCTGACCAGGGAACCCTGGGTGCTTCTGCGCAACCGGGAATATGCCGTCAAAGGCGTCAAGTGATCCTCTCAGATAATACAAAAGCCGGTCCCGCAAAAGACCGGCTTTTTTCTTTTGAAAGAAGAATTTCAAAGAGTGATGCCTTTGAGTTTCCGGTAAATGGAAACAGCATAGGAGTCCGTCATGCCTGAAATAAAGTCCATCACCGAAAGGAGTCTGGCATAGGGATCAGCACACCACTCAGAATCGTTGAGACGATCACTGATGCCAAGCACCATAGCCCCCATGCGGCGGGAACGATAGGAAGCCTTGCCCTTGCCAAGTTTCTCAAGGGCAAGCTCATTGACGCTGGGGACAAAGATGTCCAGCATGCCTGAAACCATCTCAAATCCGGCGCCGATGATCTCAGCCACCTTTCTGTGGTTATAGATCAGTTCGACGCTCCGTGTCCGCAGTTCTTTAAGCTGAGGCGTGCATGAAAGCATCTCTGTTAAAGGCTTCCCGACGCCGCCCGCCAGAAACTCATCACAGTGCCTGCAGAAAACTTGCGACGCCTCACGCACCAGAGCACCGATGACAAGAGCCCTGAGATACTCCGTGCGCCGCACCGGGTTGGTAATATCTTTGAGATGGGATGCCGCCGCCGAATCAGGCAAAAGACCAAGATAACGGCTCTCTATCTCATCCTGAGAGATCATGCCAAGTCTGGCACCATCCTCAAAATCAACAGCCAGATAAGCAATATCATCAGCCGCTTCCACCAGATATGCAAGGGGATGGCGCGCATAGGAGTAAGGAGCATATTCGATCAAACCGCAATTGGCGGCAACTTCGGCAAAAAGATCTTTTTCAGAGTGAAAAAAGTTGAATTTTTTTCCTGCAACACCCGGCGGCTTTATCAACGCACTTGAAAGTGCCGGGTATTTTGCGAAACTCCCCAAAGCAGCGTTGGTCAGCTGCATACCGCCGCACTGATCAGACATTTCAAGTACACTCAGAACTCTGAACCCCTGGGCATTGCCTTCATAAAGTTCAAAATCCCGTGCCTCATCGCTTTTCAGCTCATCCCTGAGCTCTTTTGCCACGTCGGAATGGGTGAACCAGTACCGGATCGCCTCCTCCCCGGCATGCCCCAAAGGCGGGTTGCCGATATCATGACAAAGGGCGGCAGTGGCTACGATGGCACCAACATCTGACACCTGAGCCTCTCCAAGATCGTAATTTTCTTTAAGGAAAGCTCCGGCGGCAGTTCCGAGAGATCTGCCGATGGAACTGGTTTCAAGGCTGTGGGTCAGGCGTGTACGGACATAATCCTCCTGAACCAGAGGAAAAACCTGAGTTTTATTCTGCAGTCTGCGGAAGGCTCCTGAAAAGATCACCCGGTCAAAGTCACGCTGAAAAGGGGAACGCTCGGCAGAAATGGTTCCCGGGGAGTCACTCCCAAGACGTTTTGCAGAAAGGAGCTTTTTCCATTGCATTTGACTCATTTCTTCAAAGACTCCGTCACATCATCAATGATCTCTTCCAGAGATTTTTCCACCTGCCATCCGTTGAGGGCATGTATCTTTGCTGTATCCGGCATTCTGCGGCGCATATCTTCAAAGCCCTTGGAGTAAGCCTTTTCGTAAGGGATGACTGCTATTTGGGAAGCGCTTTGTGTCCGCTCAATGACCAGTTCCGCCAACTCTCTGATCGTAACGAGACGCTGGGAACCGATGTTGTAGACTTCGCCGTATGTGCGTTCATCGTCAATGAGGGACACCAACGCCCGGATCACATCATGCACGTGACAGAAACAGCGGGACTGACCGCCGTCGCCGTAGACAGGAATATCTTCATTGTTCAGCGCCGCCCTGACAAAGCGGGGCAGCACCATACCGTAGCGCCCGGTTTGGCGGGGCCCCACAGTATTGAAAAAGCGGGTAACAGTCCCCCGCAGACCTGCGGTCTGCACCAAGGCTGTCAGATAGAACTCATCAAGAAGTTTGCTGCAGGCGTAGCTCCAGCGGGAGTGCTCCGGAGAACCGATAAGCAAGTCATCGCTTTCAGAAAACTTTTCCTTTGAGGATTTACCGTACACTTCACTGGTTGAGGCGGCAATGATCCTTTTGTCGAACTCCGTTGCGGGCAACAGCACATTTTCGGTGCCCCTGACATTGGTAGAGATGGTCCGGGCAGGATCATTGACCACAAGTTCAACGCCCACAGCAGCGGCGAGATGGATAACACAGTCACATTCCCTTACCAACTGAGCGACTTTCTGCTGATCCTGAGCCACATCAAGCTCAATGATCTTCAATGCCTGATGGTCACGGACACTGTCAAGATTCTCAATACTTCCGGTTGAGAAGTTGTCAGCCACAGTGACTTCATCACCTCTTTTGAGCAGAGCTTCAGTCAGGTGACTGCCGATAAATCCGGCACCGCCGGTAACAAGTATTTTCATGGATTCTGTGGTCCTTTTTTAATCACAAGGTTATAAATGCCGATCACCGGTCCGGAAAGGACGTAAAGCGTTACGATCACCGCCAATCCGGGAAGACGGAAAATTATCACTGCAAGCAACAGAAGCAAAGTGGCGATCAACCGTTTGCGGTTGTGACGGATCGTCATAAGGAATCTGCCGGCATGGAGATAGGGCACTTTGGAAACCATCAGAGCCCCCAGCAGTGCCGCATACAAAGGCAGTATCAAAGGGTACTCTTTGAAAAAACTGCCGAATTGCGGCATCAGAAATACAATAACACACAGCGCAGCAGCAGCACCGGGAGAGGGCATACCGGAAAACCAGTTGGGGTTTTTGCGGCTGTTTTCTTCCATCGCCGCCACATTGTATGTGGCAAGACGGAGTGCCGCACCGCCCAGATAAATGGCGCCGCAGCTGTAAAGCAGAACCATGGTACCGGTCGAAATGCCCCAGGAATAGAGAAAATCGGTAAGAACCACCACCAGCACAGCAGGAGCCACTCCGAAAGTCACCATATCAGAGAGAGAGTCCATCTGAATACCGTGCATACTGGCAGCATTGAGGAGTCGTGCCGCCACACCATCCATGGCATCAAAGATCATGGCAGAAAAGATCAAAATGGCGACGGTGTTGAAAACGTTCATGGCTCCGCCGCTGTTGATAATGGAGTCCAAACGATACTCATGAGCATGCAGCGTATAAAGAATGGCGGCAAAACCGCACAAACTGTTGCAAAGAGTCAAAGAGTTGGGGATCCATTTAAGAAGTCTTCTGCCGACTTCAGAAAATTTTATTCTGGCTTTCATATTTTCAAGCTCCGTAAATAACAAAAAAGTCTCCTCTTGCGAAAGATACCGTTTGGGGGAAACAGTGTTTCACACAAAAACTTCTGCCGGAACTCTTTTTTTCTTCCAGACAGCGAGTTGAAACGGGTTTTTCCCTGAAACGAACACAACGCACCTGTAATGTCACTATAAAAAATAACTCCACACGAGTCAAATTTCAAGTTTCAAGCGTCAAAAATCAATGAAAAATCCACATTTCAAAAGGTTATAGGCATACTCCAGGCACACCTGTTGAATTTATCTCTGATGCGGCAACGGATCTTTCCTCTGAATCCGGGGCCGGGAGAAAATTTCAGATGAGTCAGCTTCGGAGCCGTTTCCGGAGTGGGGAATCCGGGTGTTCCAACGATCTCCATTCCGGGATATCCGTAAAGAAAGGCTTCAACGACTTCGGTAAATTCAGCTTCAAAGCAGCCGTTTTCCCATGAAATGCTTTTGAACTCAGGCCCCTGAGTCGCGTAAAAGTTCCCCTTTTTCAAGGCATCAAGCAAAGAGGCGGCGGTTTTGTCCGGAGCAGCGATCATGGTCCAATTGCGGTAAAGATCGCAATGGGTATGGGTATCATCCACAGCCACTGCAGGACAGACAAATCCCTGGGCGATGAGTTCGTTCCAACACACTTCAGCGCTTTCCCACCCGGTGAAACGGTTATTGGAGTTGCTCACTTCAATACCGTCTATCCCCTTGAGATCAAGGATCTCATTTGAAGTAAAAACGCCTGCCGGATGGGCGCAGTAAATGACTCCGCCGACAGCTTTCACAGCGTCTACTGCCGCCTGTCCAGAGGGATATCTCCCGGGGAAGTCCTCAGGGACTCCCAGCGCCAGCAGATGCCATTGTGCATCACGGGGACCCTTAGGGTGCAGTTCGATCCCGGAAAGGAGCGTCATCCCCTGCCCGTCATAGGTGGACACAGGATTTGCTTTGTGATGATCGGTAAAAGCCAGCACATCATACCCCTGAGAGGCATAAAGTCCGATGACCTCAGCGGGAGAAAAGTCTCCATCAGAAACATTGCTGTGGATGTGCAGAGCACTTTTGAAAACCGGCAGTTTCCTGCCGTAAAAATGGATCGTTGTCATACAGAAACTCCTGAATCGGGATCATCTCCCGCAATTTGTCAATTATTTGACCAATGCGCCTTTGCCTGCCGCCGGGGAACCGGGTTTCAGACGGAAGTCCCCTTTGGCAATGTCAACAAACTGCGGATCGGCATGGAGACTGTTTTTATCCATTCCGGTCTGCTGCTGCCACTCTTTGAGAGTCTTTGAAATACTCAGGCGTTTCCGTGCCATGTTGCTGAATTCGCCGCCGATATACTGATGTTTGTGAGGAGACCAGAAAACATTTCCGTCGGAGTGGATCTTGTTTTTCACGCCGATAAAAAGCATGGCAGGATTGGTCTTTGAGGGAACACTTGAACGGTAATAGATGTTGTCGGTCATGGTGTAGTTGCCTTCACCGCCCCAGAAGATGACACTGAAAAGAGCAGAATTGATGATACTGTTCCGGTGGAGCCGCACATTCTTTGTGCCGTGGAAACTCAAAGCGTA
>JAFWBQ010000120.1 GCA_017507125.1 Lentisphaeria bacterium | reverse complement strand
GTGGAACATCGCCGCAACCGGAGATTTCAACGGCGACGGCAGAGATGATCTCATCCTCAAGCACGATGCCGGATTCGCCGGAACATGGCTTACTCAGGAGAACGGTTCTGTCAAATGGGCTGACCTTGACACCCTTTCAGGCGGTCTTGAAATCATCGGCAGCGGAGACTTCAACGGCGACGGCACAGATGATGTGCTGCTCCACAAAGGAAACTGGGTCGGTGCATGGCTGGTGGAAGAGGGAAGCGTTGACAGCTTCATGGGCATCAAAAACAATCTGACCAGCACCGTTGAACAAATCGCCGACTTTGACGGCGACGGTATCGACGACTTGCGGGTCCGTGAGGGCAGTGACATCGGCGTCCTCTACGTCAAGGGTGCTGACACGACTCGGTGGCAGTACTTCAAAAGCGTAGGCTCCGAATGGAGCACCGCCTTTGACGCTCAGGTCGTTTGATCCTGACTCAAGCAAACACAAGGGCTGCGGCAGTTTTGCTGCAGCCCTTTTTTAAGCGTTTGATCACGGCGCACCGGACACTCAGGCACACTCAGAGCCCTTTCCGGTACTGCGGAAAAGATTTGTCAAATGCGGCATTTTTCCTCAGTTTTTTCAATACACTGCTTGAAAAAGTATACTCCGGCAATTATATTCTCTAGAGGCAATTTCAAAACTCCTCAAATTTGTCAAAGCGCCCTCGCTTCGATCTGACAAAGGGAGCGTTTTTCCGCCTTCGCATAAAGCTACGGCGGGACAAGCGCCTGTTACCTTACAGGTAGCAACCTCAAACTACCCTTTGCAGCTCTTTGCGAATGGCATCTTTGCCATTTTTTGAATGACTTTTGAAATTACCTCTCTAAACGACGTAAAAATATTTCCCTTCATTTAAGGAGAACATTTCATGAAAATCGAACGCAACTATGATTTCCGTCACCGGATGGATATCGTTCACCATCCTGAGACCCGTGATCCCGAAGCATGCCCCGCAGCAGGTGAGATCGTTATTGATGACTCCTGGTGCATCGTCTGTGCCGCCGATGCCGATGAACGCATCACCAATACGGCCGTTGACCTTCAGGATTATTTCCGCGTGGCAATGCAGATCCCCATGGTGATCCGCGAAAGCGCCCCAGACAAGTACATCGAACTCACCATTGATGAAACTCTGGAAAAAGCCCTTTCCTACCGTCTGACCGTTAAAGGCAATAAAATCACCATTGCCGGTAAAGATCCCAGAGGCGTCCGTTTCGGCGGCGTGGGACTGGAAGATATTCTCAATTTCCGGGAAGCGCCCTTCATCTCTGAGCAGTCCGAAGTCCACGAGCGTCTCGTCACTCCCCGTATGGTCCACTCCGGCTGGGGCATTGATGAATTTCCCGACAGCCACCTCAATGCCATGCTCCACGCAGGTCTTGATACCGCCGTGGTCTTTACAACCGGCGTTGACCAGACCAACGTGGGCTATCTGGACATCAATGATGTGATCCAGCGCGCCAAAAAATTCGGTCTTGATACCATGCTTTACGGCTATCTCCCCGGATACAAGCACCCTGATGATCCCGATGCCCAGGAGTTCTTTGAGTCCGTCTACACCAACATTTTCAACCATTATCCCGACGCCCTCGGCATCATGCTGGTGGGCGAATCCGGCGAATTTCCCAGCAAAGATCCTGCCACCACCGGAAAACGCCACCGCGAAAGCCTGGTGGATGGTATCCCTGACCCCCGTCCCAGCCCGGGCTGGTGGCCCTGCTCCGACTATCCCAAATGGATCGCCAGAGTCCGGGACGCCGTCCACAAGGCTGCCCCCAATGCCATGATCGTTTTCAACACCTACAACTGGCACTGGGCAGATGAAGAAAAGCGCAAAGAGTTCCTCAGCAACTTCCCTGAAGATGTCTATGTGCAGATCACCTATGACATCGGCATGCGTTACAAACGCGAAGGGATCCCCTGCGCCGTCATGGATTACTCCCTTTTCGCCGATGAACCCGGCAACTACTTTGTCACTGAATCCAGAAACGCCCACTCCTTCGGCATCAAACCCTTTTCCACCAGCAACTGTGCAGGTTCCACCTGGGACTTCGGCGATATTCCCTATCTGCCCACCCCCCAGCGTTGGATCACCCGCTTCAAGCATCTGGATCAGGCTCGCCGCGACTGGGATGTCTCCCGTTTCTATGACAACCACCACTACGGCTGGTGGCAGTCCGTTGTGACCGATCTGGGCAAAGGATATTTCCAGACACCTCAGGCCGACCCTGAAGAGCTGCTGGAAAAGATCGCAATCCGCTACTTCGGCAAAGAAGCCGCCCCCACTATGATCGCCGCCTGGGCAAAGTGGAGCGAAGCCATGGGATATTACACCCCCGGCAATGAAGACCAGTACGGTCCTTTCCGCGTGGGTCCCTCTTATCCTTTCATTTTCCAGCCCAACATCACCCGCACCATGGGGCAGAAAGAGATCAAGTTCCCCACAGCTCCCCATGCTCACTTCGGCTGGAAGATCATCAAGACCCTCTACCAGCCCTATGAAAACATCGACCAGTTCCCCGGCAAGATGCGCTACCCCGCAGAAGTCCGTTCACTGGAAAAGATGCTGGTTCTCTGGGAAGAGGGACTCAAGCTGATGAAAGAGGCTCTGCCCCTTATCCCTGAGCGCAAAAAAGAACGCGCAGAAAGAGAGATCAACCTGGGCGAATTCATCCGCTGTTCCATCATCACCGGCACCAACATCAAGCGCTGGTGGCTGCTGAACAATGCCCTTGTGGCA
This sequence comes from Lentisphaeria bacterium, assembly GCA_017507125.1. Lineage (GTDB taxonomy): Bacteria > Verrucomicrobiota > Lentisphaeria > Victivallales > Victivallaceae > UBA1784. The sequence continues at coordinate 2,984 of JAFWBQ010000120.1, read as the reverse complement.
AGCGAAAATCCCGCAGAGGCTCTGGAACTTCTGGACAAAATTGAAGCTCTCGCATACGCTGAGATCGCCAATGCAGAAAGCGCCATTCCTTTTGTGGAACAGGACTCCCGTCTGGGATGGGAACCCTCCATGGAATACGTCTGCGACAAGTGGCATATTGAATGGAAGATCCGTCAGGTCAAATCTGTTCTGGGCGGAGATATTGCCTCTTACCGCCACATTCTCAACCTCAAATAAGGTTCCTTCTTCTTTATGGATGTGCAAGTCTGGAGCGTCAGTCAGGTAAACGCCTTTGTCAAAGATACCATTGACGGGGCTTTTACCCCTTTCTGGATCTGCGGAGAGATCGGAAATCTGCTGATCCACCGCTCCGGACATGTCTACTTTACCCTTAAAGATGCCAAATCACAGATCAAGGGATGCTGGTTCGGCGGCGCGGCACAGGCGCAAAGTCTCCGTTTGAGCAACGGCAGCTTTGTGGAAGCCTACGGCAAACTGGGCGTCTACGAAGTCCGCGGCGAGTATCAGATCAATGTCCGCCAGATGCGTCTGGCGGGCATCGGTGAACTGGTCAGGCAGTTTGAAGAACTGAGGCGCAAACTTGAGTCCGAAGGACTTTTTGCCCCGGAACGCAAAAAGCCGATCCCCACATTACCCCGCAGAATCGGTCTTATCACCAGCCCAACGGGCGCAGCGGTCAGAGACTTTCTTCAGATCATCAACCGCCGTTTTCCCAATGTCCATATAACGATCTTCCCCTGTCAGGTGCAGGGCAGCACCGCTGCGGCAGAAGCAGCGGCGGCAGTTGAATTTTTCAACAAAACCTGCGCCGCAGATGTACTGGTCATCACCCGGGGCGGCGGCAGTATGGAAGACCTCTGGCCCTTCAACAGCGAACTTGTTGCCCGGAGTGTCGCCGCAAGCCGTATTCCCGTCATCAGCGCCATCGGTCACGAAATAGATTTTACCATCTGCGACTTTGTGGCGGATCTGCGCGCCCCCACCCCTTCTGCTGCAGCAGAACTGGTCATCGGCAGACGTGCCGAATTCGCCGACTCCATTGAGAGATTCGCAAAAGACATGGAGCGCACAGTGATAATGCGGCTTCAAGAAAATCAGCACCGCGTTGAACGTGCCGCCGGAAGTTACGTTTTCAGAGAACCCCTGCGCATGATCGAACAGCGCAGTCAGTATCTTGATGAACTGGAAATGCGGATGAGCAACATCTCCACTTATGCCCTTGACCGTTCAGCAAGCTCTCTTGAACGCCTCTCAACAGCACTCAATGTACTCAATCCCCGCAGAGTTCTTGAACGCGGTTATGCCTTTGTGACCGGCAATGACAAGCGGGTCATTTCCACAAGCGCCCTCCCCGAAGGCGAGAAACTCCAACTGCACTTTGCCGACGGTACAGTACCCGTCAAAGTAGAAAAACGCTCCTGAGGATCTCAGGGAAGCATTTCACAGATTTTCTTCCCCGCCCTGCCCCAGGAGGTATCCGGCTGCAGATGCCATATTCCTCTTGCTTTCGGAAGGCGCGCTCTGATATCCAGCCATACCGGATCAGCTTTTTCCCCAAGCATTTCACACGCTTTCAGAAGTCTTTCTATCACACAGTGAATAAAATAAAGCTGACGATCCGCATTTTTTCCGCAGGATGCAAGGGAGTCTCTTTTTCCCCCGGGCAGCGGCGAACAGGGAAAAGAAAGTTTGGAGCCTTCGGGCTCTATTGAAAGTTCAACGACTTGCATAACCTGTTTCATAAAGTTGAAAACATCACTTTTCAGAAAAGCCATATCATGCATCACGTTGCAGTATTCAAACATTTCCATGGCAGTCAGACATGAAGGAGAAACATCCAGCGCGATCAGCCAATCAAATTGCTGCGGATTTCCTTTCATATCACAACGGCGGGGCAACCGCAAACCGTCATCGATCCCGGCAAAGCATTTTGCATTATAATTCCACACCGGTATCCGCCCGCAGATCTGCTGCATTCTTTTCTTCAGCGGTTCGGCAAATTTCAATTTTCTCATGGCCTGACTCCAACAAAAGAAATTGCCGTCAAAGAAAAACTCATCTTCCGGATACATAAGGAGCTGATGCACCGCTGTCAAAAGCTCAATACGCTTATTTTCCTCCATTTCGGGAAGGTACCGGGTGAGAAGGAACGCTTCATACCACCAGGCGTGTTTTTTTTCTGCGATACGCTTCCATCTTTCTTCACACGGGATCTCTGTGGAGCCGGCGCAATTTTCTGCAAAGCAGCAGTAAATCCCATTTTGTTCTTCCAAGCGCCATTTGCCGCTGATGATACGGCAATCAGAAAATCTCCTGCCCCGGAACATGAAAAGCGTCCCTTGTTCCCTGTCTCCGGAAAAAGCGATCTCCATGCCGGAGCCGTCAAAGATCTTCATGATGCCGGAGTCAAATTCAAAACTCCAACGTGGAACTCCGGCAGAAGAAGAGAGTGTAATTTCCATTGCCAGTTCCTCCTCCGGGGAGTAAAGCGGTTCTATAAAAGGCACCACTTTGTTCATCAGAGAGATATCCTCTTCCTCCCAGGCTTGATGGATCCTCCTTTGTCTTGCGCTTGCGGGCCATGGAGTCCCTGCGGCAGGAGCTGCCTTAAAAACAGTAATATGTCCTGAATTGTATTTCACCTCAAATCCGGGCAGAAAAGTGACAGGGCAACTCCCCGTTTCTGCATCAAAGCAACCGGAAATCTTTCTGTTCATTATGAATAGCGCCTCATTTTATCCCGACTTGTTTTTCCGGCGTTTAATATACCCCCTTCTTCGCATTTATGCAAATTGCAAATAAAAAAAAACCTCTCCCCGCAATTGATGTGACCCCAAAAATTTGGACGGGTTAAACTACATGGAATGGGTTCGGAATTGTACCGGACTCATTCCTTTTAATTTTAAAGATACTCTCTCGTTGTTAAAATAGCAAATGTACTCTTCAAGTTTCTGTTGAAAATC
>JAFWBQ010000119.1 GCA_017507125.1 Lentisphaeria bacterium | reverse complement strand
CACGTTGAGGGAACGGAATCCGCCGCCGATAGGGGTGGTCAGAGGTCCTTTGATGGCGATGAGATATTCAGAAACAGCTTCAACGGTCTCTTCGGGGAGCCAGACGGGTTTTCCGTAGACAGCGTTTGCCTTTTCCCCGGCGTAAAGTTCCATCCAGCTGATTTTTCTTTTGCCGCCGTAGGCTTTTTCAACGGCGGCGTTCCAGATGTGCATGGAAGCCTTGGTGATATCAGGACCGATCCCGTCCCCTTCAATAAATCCCACAACAGGATTCTCAGAAACTTGCAGTTTACCGTTTTTGTCAATGGTAATCTTATCCCCGGCGGGAACTTTGATCTTGTCGTAAGCCATAATCCGATGCACGCCTTTTTTTTGTTATGAAATGTTAAAAAAAATTACATTTTCATAATATACCACCACATTCCCTTTTCTTCAAGGGAACTAATTTCAAAAGTCACTCAAAAAGCCATGTTGAAAGGTAGCGTTCCCCGGAGTCGGGGATGATGACCACGATCCTTTTGTTCTCAAAGGCGGGTTCTTTGGCAAGTTCCAGAGCGGCATAAAGGGCGGCGCCCCCTGAAATGCCCATGAGGATCCCCTCTTTGACGGCAGCTTCACGGGCGGTGCGGCCTGCATCTTCTGAAGTGACTGTGATAACGCGGTCAATGAGTTTTGTTTCCAGAACCTCAGGGATGAAATTGGCGCCGATGCCCTGAAGTTTGTGGGGCGCCGCCTTGCCCCCTGAGAGAATGGGACTGTCAGCAGGTTCAACAGCAACGATCTTTATTCCCGGCACATGGCGGATGAGGAACCGTGCCGTTCCGGTGAGGGTGCCGCCGGTGCCGACTCCCGCCACCAAAGCGGCGATCTCGCCGTCGGTGTCGGCGTAGATCTCAGGCCCGGTGGAGCGTTCATGAGCGTCGGCGTTGGCAGGATTGCTGAACTGTTGAGGGATGAAAGAGCCGGGATTGGCTTGTTTCAACGCCTCAGCTTTGGCGATGGCGCCTGCCATGCCTTCGGCGCCGGGGGTGAGAACGATCTCCGCGCCGTAAGCCGCCAGAAGTTTCCGCCTTTCAATGCTCATGGTGTCGGGCATGGTGAGGCAGAGTTTGTATCCTTTGACAGCGGCGGCGACGGCAAGTCCGATGCCGGTATTGCCGGAGGTGGGTTCAATGATGAGGGCGCCGGGTTTGAGGAAACCGGCTTTTTCGGCGGCTTCGATCATGGCAAGACCGGGGCGGTCCTTGGCGCTGGAGCCGGGGTTGAAACTTTCAAGTTTGGCAACGACTTCAGCTTTGGAGGTGTTGAGTTTGCCGATACGCACAAGGGGAGTGTTCCCGATGGTGCCCAGAATGTCAGAATAGATCTTTGCCATGATATAAGACTCCTTATGAGTTCAGAATACGATCCGCCCGAAAAATTCAGGTTTTTGAAAAAGTCCGTAGGTGGGGGACCAGCAGCTGTAAACGTTGGGGTTGACAGTTTTTCTGACCCTGCCTGCGTTGAATCCCCAGATGGTGCCCCGGGGCGGTCTGCCTCCCAGATCCTCCCAGGGGATCCGGATCTGCACGCTCCAGCTCTCTTTGGCAGCTTTCGCAGTGACAGTGATTTTGTGTGTCCACTTTTTCACTCCTTCTTTTGAGGCGTAGAGAGTCCCTTTGGAGTTGGCAATAAGGTGGATGAGATTTTTCCCGGTGCAGTTGGGATCAAAGAAGATATCCACGCAGTTATCCTCCCAGACGTCGGAGTTGGGGCGGATCCTGCTGTCGTTGATCTCTTTCATGAGAGGCTCCTCCATACGCACATCTATCACAAGGGCTTTCTCATCCCCTTTCAAAGAGCAGTGACCTTTGACCTTCACCGGAGCGCCGTTTTCGGCTTCACGGGCAATCACTGCTTTCTGAGGATAATCCTTGCCGTATGCCACCATGATAAAGGGGGGCTTTTTGCTCAGGAGCTGTTTTTTCAGCATCTCAGGATCAAAGGGCAGCCGGTACCACTTTTCCTGATTTGCCACTCCTGCAGGAACCACCTCAGGGTGGCGTTTGCTGATTTGCAGAATGTATTTTTTCCGTTCCTCAGCCAGTTTCACCACCCGGGCGGCGTCGGCGGAGGAGGGATTGACTGCGGCAAGGATCTTTTTGGTTTCACGGTGAAGATCAAGGGTCATTTTCACATACTTCAAGTTTGACAAGAGCATTTCCAGACGCTTTTTCTGCCCCGGTTCAGGCGTTTTCTTCACAGCCTCTTCAAGTTTTTTGTAATGTTTCTCATAGAGGTCGTTCCAGCAGAGATCCAGCATAACAGCAAGGCGCGAGCGGTAGTCCACAGGTTTTTTCCGGCTGTGGAGCTGATACTTTTTTCTGCCTGCGCTGATATCCTTGTGACAGGCGCGCACCAGGGGGGCGGCAACCCTGCCGTAGCACTTTTTCAGAGCATCGGTGTAGAGAGAGTCAAAGTCAGCCCCGGGATCGGAACTCATGCGGGCGTAAAGGTAATTATTGATGCCGGAGCTCCAGAAACTTTCAAAGTTCTCAATGGCATATCCTTTGATCCCCAGTTCTGCAAGGTCGGCGTAAAGATTTTTCAGATTCTCAATATTCACAAGGGGCAGGTGGAGCGGACTTCCCGGCGTGTTGTAAAAATACAATGTGGGGACGATCTTGAGCCACTCTTTCATATCGTTTTTGATCTCTGCGCGCTTTTCGGGGAAATGATAGGCACTATCTGCCTCATTGTAAACATACATAAGTTCAATGGCAGGATGAAGTTTCCGGATCTTTGAAGGCGCCTTTTTATAGTGACTGTAAGCCAGCATGGAAATCTTCACATGGGGGAGTTCCTTTGTGATCATCTCTGCCAGACGATTGGCGTAAAGAAAGATGCGGTTGGACATATTGACGGAGCCGTCACTGTTTTTGATATCATCTTTTGTACATTCGGGGCACTCGCAGAAACGGATCCCGTCGTTGGGAGTGATGGAAACGTAACGGCTCTTTGACTTGCGGGCGCGCTCAACGGAAACCCGGGCAAACTCTTTGAGTGCCTCCATATTTGAAGTGCAGATCTTGAGACCTTCATCCTTGTAAAAGATCTCTCTGCTCCGTCTGCCGTTGAGCATGGCGAACCATTCGGGATGTTTGTCAAGATACTTTTCAGGGGGCAGGATATAGCGCCACATGTGATTGTTGTACCACCCGAGACTCTCCCCCAGTCCGGCGCGCCGTTTCCACAGATCCATATCAACGCGGAACTTTTTATCGGGCACATGATACCAGATGGTAAAGTTGCGGTAGACCATTTTGGGAGCAGAAGTGACATTCAGTTCGGGAATGGTCAGATTTTTTTTCCGGGGCAGCCAGATCCCTGCCTCTCCGGGGAAGAAGTGGCGGAAGTTGAGAAAGCGTTCAGCGATATAATTGACGCCGAACCAGGTTCCGGCGCGGTTGTATTCTGTATGGGCGAAGCGGCGGGGGTTCCCTGAGCCGTCGTCGCCTGTAATGTGAAGATCACCGTTGGAAGTGGTGATTTTGAAGGACTCAGGAGCAAGACCTTTGCCGCTTGAAAGGATGATCGCCCTGCGCGTTCCCTGAGAGGTGACGATGGGGAGCTTTGCCCCTGTGGCACGATGTATGAGATACTGCAGTTCCTTTGCCGCCTCGCGGGGACCGGGGAGTGATTTTTCGGGGACAACGATCACATATTGCGAAGTGCCGTTGACCACGATCTCCAGAGGAGCCGCGCTCAGAAATGCGAAAGTCAGCGCCGTAAAAAAGAGAAAGAGTTTTTTCATTTCCAGTTGCCTCTTGCGTTGTAAAGTTCCTTTGCCTCCTGTGGTGTCAGGGGACGTTTGAAGATCACCAGATCATCGGCGTCGCCGTTGAGATGAGCGTAGTCGCTGTATCCTGCGGTGATGCGTTTTACAGATTTGTCTTTTCCGTAGGGACAACTGGTGTGGAGCTTGATTTTTCCGCCGTCAACATAAAGTTCTATGAAAAGCTCCTTCCCTTTTCGCTCCCAGTTGAAAAGAATATGGTGCCACTCATCTTTTTTGAACTCGAACTCGGTAAGGGGCAGAGTCACTGAGCAGTTTCCCTTGCCCGTTTCCGCCATGCGGTAGGCGGAAAAGTTTCTGCCGTTCCAGGCGGTCATGCAGAAGATCTGCTGATCCGGGTGGCGTTTGACAGGTTTCAGGGCGTGGTCAATGCCGAAAATGCCGATATGATCCATGGCGGCTTTGCTGTTGAGATAGGGGGTCTTGATCCAGAGGGCAAAGGCGCCCCGGTCAAGATCAAGGTACTTTTTGGCGGGATCTATTTCAAGATAGCATCCGGGAACCACTTTGCGGAACGGGGCATACACGGCAGGGAGTTCCCAGCCGGAGGTAACTTGAGGCTCTTTCCACTGGATCATTTCCGCCTTGAAGACCACCGTCCCCAGATTTTCAGGAGCCGTAAAAACCGTGTTGTAAAAACGCCACTCTTTGGAGTCCACCTTGATGGTGCGTTTTTCCGTTTTAGCGCCGCTGCGGAGCGTCAACACCATTTTCCCCCTGCCCCTGGCGGAAAAGGAAACACTGTTGCCCCGGACCACAGAAAGTGCCGGGCACACCGCCACAGCTCCTGCGGCAGAGGGCTTGACGGCAAAGTAATAGATATTGTTCCAGCCGGCCCGGTTGAAACGGGCGCCTTTTCCTGAAATACCGGGCACACTGCGGAACTCCCCCACAGCCTTGACCCCTTGGGGCAGCTGATCTTCAAAGGTGCAGCGCAAAGTGACGGCACTCTTCCACGATGAACCGCCGCAAAGGCTAAAAACCCCTGAAAGCGCAAACACAAAAAAAACTTTTTTCATAAGGAAACTTTTCCTTTATTCGTAAATGAGCTTTTGGCTGAAGTTGTCAAAGGGTGTATTCCAGAAACGGTTCCCCATGGTGTAGGCGTGGTTCTCTTTTCTTGAGATCACATTGCCGTCGAAAGTAACAATGTTTCCGCCTCCGTTGTGACGGGAGGTAAAGATATTGTTCTGAGGGTTGAAAGAGTGGGAGTAAAGCACAGAGACATCCATGATGAAAAAGCGCCGCGAGGGGAATATGACATGAGCAAATTTCGGATTCTGCAAAGTTCCATTGGCCTGAGCTTTCAATCCCAGGTGCATATTGATACTGTAAAGGTTGGCATTCGCCTGACGGCACAAACTTGGGCAGCGGATGATTTTATGTCTATCAAGGGGGTTGGGAAACTCCCAGTAATGTTTGTTGGGGAGTTCGCTCCGCCGGATCCCCATGTAGGGTCCCAGACGGATGTACCACAAAGGCTGGGCGGGGGTGCCGTAGCCGTCATATCCGTTCTTGCTCTGATCGTAGCCGAAAGGTATGTAGTTGGTGCTGTCATCGCCGTACTGCAAAGAGGCAGTTCCCAGATTTTTCAGGTGGTTGACGCACGAGATGGATTTGGCACGCTCCCGCGCCTGCTGCAAGGCAGGCAGCAGCATGGCAGCAAGAATGGCGATGATGGCAATAACGACCAACAGTTCAATCAGCGTAAACGCTGATTGAGTGAAGATGTGAAGATGTGAAGAGTTTGCCTCTGGCAAACGTGAAGTGCGCCCTGACGGGCGTAAGGATGTGTAATTTTTAAATTTAGACAAACAATTCTGTCGTGCAGCAGTAACAAACAGTTCGATCAGGGTGAAAAAACGCGGTACCGGTTGATTTTTTTTTAGCATAGGACCCTCAATTAATTTATGTTTTGTGGTGTCAGGGCTTGATATAGGTGTATTTCTGCCCGGAGTTATAAAGTTTGCCAAAAGGCATGTTTGCCACATGCAGATCACAGAAAAGAGCATTGGTGGAGTTGTTATGGCGGAACTCAACACGGTCGCCTTCAGGAGCATAAGTGGGACTGAAGGGAAAAGTGTTGGCGGAAAAGGTAGAGCAGAAGTTGACAAGATCAAGGATCTCAGTCAGATAGATGATCTGGGAGGGACGTTTTATCTTATCTATTTTCTGCATATTGTAATTTGTCAGATGCCAGGAGGTATAGTAGTTGGTTCCATAGGAGTAATAGTGTCCGGCGCCCTTGTAATGAATCTCCCGCCGTCTGTCAGAGGGACACTTCAGAGGGTTGTTTTTCTGGAATCCGTAGTTGGAATACTCCTTCCACCAGACCATCTTGGCACCGGGCAGGTAGCGCATCATAGCGTGTCCGAACCGGGTGAAGCTGTGAAGATGTCCGTCAGGCGCCAGCATGGAGATATTTCCCACAATGGCACCGGGGAAGTGTCCTTTGAAGTCGGCGGCGTAGTCGTGCACTGCCACCCCCACAGTCTTCAGATTGTTGATACAGCTGGTGGTTTTGGCACGCTCCCGTGCCTGCTGCAAAGCAGGCAGAAGCATGGCGGCAAGAATGGCGATGATGGCAATAACGACAAGAAGCTCTATTAAGGTGAAGCTGTACAGCTTCACCTGCCCATGGGCAGGCGAAAGACCTTCTTCTTTGCCGTAAACACGATCACAGCAGAGATGGGATCTTTTCACCAGAAGTTCGATCAAGGTGAAAAAATGCAATCCTGCCGCACTCTGAAACGTGTAATTTTTACAAATTTTTTTCATAACCGATAAGCTCCCTTCTTTATCTCTATCTCCAAGCCGGTGTCGGGCTCAGAGGATGCCAGAACGCTTTTTTGTAACAGCTGTAATATTTCTCATCCGGGATCTCTGCAAAAGCAAGCCGTGAAATGTGTCCGTCGCCGAAAAGGATGGTCGCTTTTCCATTGTGGCGTATCTTCATCTTTTTCTGAGTCGCATCATAGGTCGTGCTGGAAAAAGCGTAATAATAGATGCCCACTGTAATGGATTCCCCCATAGTAAGCAGCCGTGAAGGATAGCGCCACGCTGAAATCTTTCTCAGCGCCGGTGTTTTGTCTGCCCGTGAGTAGGTGTCTGAAAAGTTGAAATTATATCCCATGGTGCAATATTGTCTGGTGCTTTCCGTCCAGGTATAGGCTTCAGAGTCAGGCATCGCTGAGGGACAGGCATAAGGTGATCTCAGCACGGCGGTGGAGGAACTGCTTGCACGGATCATTCCGAAGTAGATCTTTGAGGTGATTCCCGGCCAGTAGTTTTTCATATCGCCGCTGGGGGAAAGGAATACGATGGAACCCATCATAGGCATGAAGTCTTTATTGTCCGTGCCGTAAAAGGAAAGCGCCCTGCCGGCTTCCTGAAAGTTGTTGGAGCACTTTGAGGAGTTGGCACGCTCCCGCGCCTGCTGCAAAGCAGGCAGAAGCATGGCGGCAAGAATGGCGATGATAGCGATCACAACCAGCAGTTCAATCAGCGTGAACGCTGATTGAGTGAAGATGTGAAGATGTGAAGAGCTTTTTTGACCGTTGTCAAAAAAGCGTGAAGCGCGCCCTGACGGGCGTAAGGATGTGTAATTTTTAAATTCAGAAAAACAGTTCTGCCGTGCAGCAGTAACCAACAGTTCAATCAGCGTGAAAAGTCTTCCTGAGGCAGTACTCTTTTCTTTCGATTTTTTCATGATTGCAAAAATCCTTCTTGCATAACTTCAATTAATTGACACGAACACTTTAATATACTTCTGCATTTCTTTTTTGTCAAGAGTGTTTTCCCATACCGGAAACGCTGCTGATGGAATATTTTTCAAGTTTCCCTTGAAAAAAAACTCTTTGAGTGGTACAGTAAGCGCATGACAATACCTTTATTATTTATTTGGAGCCATCATGCTTGAGATCATTCTTCCAGTCAAACAGGTCCCGGAACCGGGGGCAGTAAGGATAGATGAATCCACCGGCACCGTCATCCGCAAGGGGACGGAGTCGGTCATCAATCCCCTTGACCTCCATGCCGTGGAAACCGCCCTGCGCCTTAAAGAATCCTGCGGCGCACATATCACTGTCATTTCCATGGGCCCGCCTGCGGCGGAAAAGGTGCTCCGCGAAGTTCTCGCTCTGGGTGCCGACCGTGCCGTATTGGTCAGTGACCGCGCCTACGGGGGCTCCGACACCTGGAGCACCGGATTCATCCTCAGTGAAGCCATCCGCAAGGCGGTTCCTGACTTTGACCTGATCATCTGCGGTGAACGCGCCACCGACGGCGACACAGGTCAGGTGGGGTGCGAAACCGGTGCCGCTCTGGGACTCCCGGTCATCACATGGGTGGAAAAGGTCAGTTGCGAAAGTAAAACGCTCCGCCTGACCCGTGCCACAGACCGGGGCAGCGAAGAGCTGCTTGCGGAACTCCCCGCCCTCATCGCCGTCACCAAAGCGGCGGGAACGCCCCGGCTTCCCCTTCTTTCAGGAAAGATCGCCGCGCGCAAGGCGGAAATCCAACTCCTTACCCAAAAGGAACTTGCTCTTGATCCTCTCTGCTGCGGCCTCAAAGGCTCCCCCACCAGAGTTGTTAAAATATTCCACCCCAAACTTGCCCGCAACGGTATTCTGGTCAAGGGCAGCACCCGGGAAAATGCGGAGCTCCTTGCCCGCTTTCTTGAAGAAAGAGAGGTGATCTTATGACCAAACAGACCGTCTGGACCCTTGCCGAACTGGATCACAAAGGACAGCTTGACCCCGTTTCCTTTGAAATGACTGCCAGAGCACAGAATCTTGATGCCGAAATCCATGTGCTGCTCTTTGCCCCCACCGGGGTCAGTGATGAGACTCTTGTCCCCCTCTTCCACCATGGAGCCCATGAGGTGCTGCTCCTTGAAAATGATGCCTTCACCTTTTTCCAGGCCGATGTGTGGGGCAGACTCTTTGCCGACGTTGCCCGCAAAGAAAATATGAATGTCTTCCTCGCCCCTGCGGATACTCTGGGCAGAACGCTTCTGCCTTACGCCGCCATGCTGCTTCATACGGGACTGACCGCCGACTGCACCGCCCTTTCCCTTGACAGTGAAACAGGGCTCCTTGATCAGACCCGTCCGGCGGTAGGGGGCGACATCATGGCGACGATCCGCTGTGAAGCGCACCGTCCTCAGATGGCGACCATCCGTCCCCGCTCCACAGCGGTTCCCGCTCCCGATGTGACCCGAACAGGGAAAATCCGGCGTTGTCATGTCACCCTTGACGGAAAGGCTTTGCAGACTCAGCTTCTGAGTTTCACCCCTGCCCCCGCTGAGATCCCCCTCGCCGCCGCCGACAAAGTGGTGGTGGTGGGGCGCGGCATCAAACGCCCCGAAAACATCCCTGCCGTCAAAGAGTTTGCTGACTCCATCGGCGCCGCACTGGGCGCCACCCGCGAAGCTGTTGACCGCAACTGGCTGCCGTACAGCTGCCAAATCGGACTTTCAGGACGCACCATCGCCCCCAAACTCTACATCGGTCTGGGTGTTTCAGGAGCCATCCAGCATCTGATCGGCATGAGAACCGCAGAAACCATCGTAGCAGTCAACAAAGATCCCGACGCCCCCATCTTCAAGGTGGCGGACTTCGGCATCGCAGGCGACTGCATGGAAGTGCTCCCCCATCTGAAATCGCTCCTCGCCAAAGGAGGTGTCAAATGAAGTCTTACAATCCCGTTACCCCCGCCATTGCGGAAGAACTCAAAACCATCGTGGGCGAAAAGAATGTGATCTTCAACGATCAGGAACACCTTTTCCCCTTTTCACACGACGAGATCCCCGGCACCCGTTACCGTACCATGCCTGAAGCGGTGGTATTCCCCGAAAATGCCGGTGAAGTCAGTCAAATCATCCGTCTTGCCAACCGGGAATTGATCCCCCTGACACCCCGGGGGGCAGGTTCCGGACTTTCAGGCGGTGCGGTTCCCATTTACGGCGGCATCGTCATCGCCAGTTCCCGGATGAACCGCATCCTTGAATTCGACGCCGAAAATCTGATGATCACCGTGGAGCCCGGTGTCATCGCCAACGACATCAACGAACATATCAGGGAGTCCGGACTCTTTTACGCCGGATACCCCATGAGCATGGAAAGCTGTTTCATAGGCGGCAACATCGGCGAAAATGCCGGCGGCGGCAAAGCCGTCAAATACGGTGTCACCTCACGTTATGTACTGGGACTTGAAGTGGTGCTGCCCAACGGCGATATCGTTGAAGTTGGTGGAAAACTCCTGAAAGATGTGACAGGGTACAACATGGTCCCTCTCTTTTCCGGCTCCGAGGGAACTCTGGGGTTCGTGACAAAAATCATCCTCAAACTGATCCCCCGTCCCAAAGAACAGGTGGATCTGCTCTGCCTCTTTGAAAAACCGGAACAGGCGGTTCAGGCCGTCCCTGAGATCCTGACCAAATCAGGCGTCCTGCCCACCTCGCTGGAATATATGGACAAAGTGGCAGTCCAAAAGGCTTGTGAATATCTTCACGAAGAGCTCCCCTATGAAAAATGCGGCGCCATGCTCATCGTCACCCTTGACGGCGACGACATGGAAGAGCTGACCGCCGAATATGAAAAAGTGGGGAAATTCTGCGAAGAGTGCGGCGCAACCGAAATCTATGTGGCGGACAACAAGGTGAACTCCGAGCGCATCTGGAAGATCCGCCGCGCAGTTCCCGAAGCCTTCTCTCTGGCAAGTCCTCTGCAAAGCGGAGAGGATGTAGTGGTTCCCCCCAACGCCATCGCCAAAGTCGCAGCCCGGTGCAAAATCATCGCTGAAAAGTACGGTGTCTTCATTCCCTGCTACGGACACGCCGGAGACGGCAATCTCCACGCCCGGGTCACACCGCCCAAATCGTGGAGCGAAGAAAAGTGGTACGCCACGCTCCCTGAGATCCTCAGAGAGCTTTACGCCGCTGTCAAAAAAGAGGGCGGCCGCATTTCAGGGGAACACGGCATCGGACAAAAACGCAAAAAGTACATGGAGTGTGTCGTTTCAAAAGAGTACCTCAACATGCTCCGCACCTTGAAACGCGCCTTTGACCCCAACAACATCATGAATCCGGGCAAGATCTTTGACCTGGAGTGACCTTTGCAAAGTGCCCCCCCCATGTCAGAAGTCAATGAAGAGTTCCTTGATAAAAGGATCAAAATAACCACATTCAAGGTCATAGAGTATGACAATGTCTACGCAAGTCATACTCATTTTTCTGCTGTTCATGAACTGCTTTATGTTCTTGACGGCCGCATGACGCTCCATCTGGGGGAAAATCTGGAATTCCGGGCGGGGCCGGGGGATTTTCTCATCATTCCTGCCGGCACTCCCCACAGAGATGAATTCCAGCTTCTCAAAGGGTTGCGTATCCAGGCGCTCTTTTTCAGGTGGGAAGCTGAGGAGTATTTTAAATACGTGAACTGCCGGAGCCTTGCGGCTATGCCCTTTGATGTCCGCAGCGAAGCTCAGCGGCGGCTTGAGTTCATGCGCGCCCGCTGGAACGGCAGTGAACGGGGAAAAGTTGAAGCGGCACTTCAGCTCCACAGTATCCTGAGTCTTTTTTACTTTGCGGCTGAAGAGAGTGCAGAAACGCTGCACACTTTCCCTGCCGGAACAGCACCGGCAGCGGAGATCATGCATCGGGTCAAACACTTTCTGGATCAGAATTTCAGCTCTCAGGTGACGCTGAAAGATGCGGCAGAGTTTGTCAGTTTGAGTCCCTCTTATCTTTCGCGCCTCTTTCATCATGAGTTCGGTATAAGTTTCAGCGCCTACCTGACGGCGCGGCGTCTGGAGTCGGCGCGCCATCTTCTTCAGACCACATCGCTCCAGATCGCCGAAGTCGCCGCCCGGTGCGGATTCAGCTCAAGCAGTTACTTCATCAGAGTTTACAGCGCCCATTACGGAGTGACGCCCAAAAAGCACCCGTTTCTCCCGGTTTCTGAAAAAAATTTCCCAAAAAAGGGTAAATAAGACTTGATTTTTTCAGATTACAGTTGTAATTTTTAAAGATTACAAATGTAATTTCAAAGAGGAGAAATTGTGTTATGCCCCCCAAGTCCCCAGTTTCCGGAGCTCCGCGGCGCCGTCCGTGGAAACTTTTTGTACTTCCTGCCGCCGTGGGCGTGCCGGTGATCCTGATATTTGCAGTGATCCTCTGCACAGCGGAGCCTGAAGCCCTCTCGCCGGAAGAGATCATCGCCAAAAAAGAGTGGAGCCGTCAGGAGCTGACCACTGCCCTTGCCCGATCCATGGCGCCTGCCATGACGGGGCAGCAGCGTAAAGAGGTGATGAGACACCTTTCAAAAGAGCTGAGAAAGTACCCGAAGCCGGAACGTGAAGCCATCCGGCGCGACGCGGTGGTCGCCACAGTGACCATTTCTCTTGACCAGCTCCGCAAGATGCCCGCCGAAGAACGCAAGAGTGTTGTGGAAACCATGGAAAAACGTGCCATCCGCACCTACACCACGCTCCAGAGCGACCCCAAAAAGCGCAAAGCATTTGAAAAGGAACTGAAAAGCAGCGAGATGGAAGCCTTTACCAGAGAGGTGAACCGGGTCATCTTCTCTGAACTCACTCCCGATGAAAAGGTGAAATTCGCCCCCGTCACAAAACTCTGGATCAAAACCATGAAAAGCGTAGGTCACTGATGAAAAATTTGCAGCATCTTCTCCCCCAAAGCAATCAAAAAACACCTTATAATGGTTGCAAGGCAAGCGCTTCATGCACCAACGATGCGCTTCATATTTGCTGCAGGCAAATGCTTCATACGGCAAAGCCGTGCTTCACTCAATCAGCGTTTACGCTGATTGAACTGTTGGTGACTACTGCACAACAGAAATGTTTTTCAAAAAATAAAAACGAAACATCCTTACGCCCGACAGGGCGCACTTCACGTTTGACGCAGTCAAACTCTTCACATCTTCACATCTTCACTCAATCAGCGTTCACGCTGATTGAACTGCTGGTCGTTATCGCCATTATCGTCATTCTGGCGGGACTTCTGATGCCGGCGCTGGGGCGGGCGCGTGAAAGTGCGCTGCGTACAGAGTGCCTTTCAAATCTGAAGCAGATCGGCAGCGGCATCGAAATGTATATTCAGGACAACCGGGACTATCTGCCGGTGTGCCGGTCGTTCCCCGACAATCCTGCGCCGGGGGAGGAGTCTTTGCCGGGTATCACTCAGACGCTCCATCCCTATCTGGGGGGGAAAAATATCTTCCGCTGTCCCGCTGACAAGCCCACAACCGAAACAGGGGGCAAAACCCTTATTGACGCCTGGGGGAGCAGTTACCAGTGGATGAGCAGTCTTGACATCAACGGCAAAAAAGCCGTCGATAAGGAGCTGAGTTCAGAAGTTTTCAAGCTGAAACTGCCGCTCCTCACCGACGGAGGCGCCTTTCACGGCGCCAAAGGCAAATCCACCTCTTACAACTGCCTTTACCTTTCCTCCCGGGTTTCCACCGACGCTATGCAGGAGTTCGCCCCATGAGCATTGAATGCGTTTCACTCACCAAACGTTACGGCTCCAAAACCGCTCTCAAGGATGTGACCGTCACCATCCGCGAGGGGCGGATCACAGGTCTTGTGGGTCCCAACGGCGCCGGAAAAAGTACGCTTCTCAAGCTGATGACAGGACTTGTCTTCCCCACAGCCGGATATGTTTCCATTGATAATTATGATGTCCACACCTGTCACCGGGAGGCCATGAGCCGCCTTGGAGCAGTGGTGGAGTGGCCGGGATTCTATCCCGACCTCACCGCCCGGCAGAATCTGGCTGTCTTCACAGGGGGACACGGCAAGGCATACAAGGCAAAGGTTGAGGAGATCACCCGTTTTCTCAACATCCACGATGTCCTTGACCGCAAAGCGGGAACCTTTTCCACAGGCATGAAACAGCGTCTGGGGATCGCCCTTGCCATGCTGCCTGATTCAAAGTACATCATTCTTGACGAACCCGCCAACGGTCTTGATCCTGAAGGGATCGTCGAGATCCGTACCCTTATCAACGAATGCCGCACCCGCGCGGGAGTCACTGTGCTGGTCAGCAGTCATCTGCTCAGCGAGATCCAGGCCATCTGCGACGACGTGGTGATGATCGTCAACGGCGAACTGCGGGCCGCAGGAAGTCTCACAGAGATACTGGGCGGCGGTCCCCTGTTGAAGATCGTTCCCCGGCAGATGGAGCCGACACTTGATTTTCTGCGGAACGCCTTTGAAAATGGAGCGCCCTGGATCAGCTCCGCCCCCGCCGCCGACGGCGAATGCATCACCTTTGCCCCCGGAAAAGGAGAGCCTTCCCTTGTTTGTGAAGAACTCTGCCGGAAAGGACTTTTCTTTTCCCATCTGGCTCTTGAAGAAAGAAAACTTGAGGAGTTTTATATCTGCTCCTCTCCTCAGGGAGGTAAAAAATGATCCGCAATTTCTGCCGTGATATTTACCATGAACTGCTGAAGATGAGCAGTCAGAAAAAAAATTACATCGCCTTTGCCGGTTATCTGCTCTTTGTGGTGCTCTGCAGCATTGCCTTTGTCACTTCCACAGATGCCCTTTCCGCCATGCTGGGCACTGTGGAAATGAACCGGGAAAATGCGGCGCGCTATCTGGACGGATTCTTCTTTGCAAGAATGCTTCTTGTGCCCACATTCATCATCCTGATGCCTCTTGTAATGGCGGCGCTGGGCGGTGACTGCATCGCCGGCGAAAGTCAGGAAAACTCCCTGAAACTTTACATGACCCGTCCCCGGTCACGGACAAGGCTCGTGCTGACAAAGTTTGTTTCCATCTACATTTCCGGACTCTTTTACACCCTCTTTTTCGCCTGTGCGGGACTGCTGGTGGGGCTCCTCTGTTTCGGGTTGGCTCCGGTGCAGATCCTTCTTGTGCCGGGGAGAGTCTTCGGCGCCATGACAGCGGTGATGGAAAATTCTGATGCGCTGATACGGTACTTTGCCACAGCGCTCTACTTTTCCTTTTCCCTGATGACACTGGGGAGCATCGCTTTGTTTCTTTCAACCATCTTCAATCGCATGAGTTCAGCCGCCATAGCGGTTCTGACCTTTTACTTCGTTTCATACGTGGTGGCATCGCTGCCCATCAGCGTGAAACTGCGTCCTTATCTGGTGTCAGAGATCATGAACAATGCTTTTCTTTTCTGGCTGACCCCCTTCCCGACCGGGAAACTCTGTGTGAATCTGGCGACGCTCGCCATTTATATCACAGCATTTCTGCTTGCATCTGTCATATCATTCAACTTTAAAGATATCCGCTGACATGAAAGAAAAAATGAACATCTCTGACGCCGAACTTGAACTTCTGAAAGAGCTCTGGCAGGTTCCGGCACTGACGGCACGGCAGCTCACCGACCGGCTGCTTGCCCGTACCGACTGGAGCGAACCCACCATCAAAACACTGCTGCTGCGTCTGCTTCAGAAAAACGCAGTTTCCCGTACCCGGGAAGAAAAGGTCTTTGTCTACCGGGCGCTGCTGGGGCAGGAGCAATACCGGTATCTTGCGGGCAGATCACTTCTTGACCGTCTTTTCAACGGCATTGCCGGGGACTTTCTCACCTGCCTTGTAAAAAATGAAAAGATGTCGGCGGAAGAGATAGATTCATTGAAAAAACTTCTTGACAAGGCGGCGGAAAAATGAGCTGGCTCATCGTTCCAGTGACAGTGATCCTGCTCCGGGGCGCCTTTGCCGTACTGCTTCTTGCGGGCGCCGAATCCATCGGCGGCGACTATCTGAGCGCCCGGGTCCGGCGGGCACTCTGGATCATCTGCATCTTTCTCATGGTCATGCCCCATTTCCCTCTGCCTTTTCAGTACTTTGCCATCGACCTGACAGCTTACCATGAACAGATGCTCCACGCGGCAGAGGTGCTGCCCAGGGAAATCGCCCATCTTGTGGGTGATATGAAATTTGCAAAGACTCTGCGGGATTACTCCTTTTCAATGACGGGACTTTCTTATCAGAATTATCCCTATTTGCTGGGAATGATCCTGATGATCGTTCCGGCATTGTTTCTGCTGCTGGGTTCCTATCTGCGCTGCCGCAAGCGGACGGAAAAGTTTCAACTTGTCCGTGATGAGCGGATCTTGGGGATCTGGGAAGCGATCCACCCCGGCGCCCGGCGTCTGCCGGTGCTGCTGGATTCAGGAGGTGCGCCCCATCCCCCGGTGCTTTTCGGATTTTTCCGCCAGAAGCTGCTGCTGCCGGTGGCATATATGCAGACCCTCACCGACAGCGAAGTGGAACTGCTGCTGACCCATGAATATATCCATTACCGTTCCGGGGACGGCATCATCAATATCTTTACCCTCTGCCTCTGGCCCTTTTGCTGGTACAATCCCTTTTTTCTTGCGGCGCGGCGGCGGCTGCGGATCAATTGCGAACTTGCCTGCGACGCAGAAGTGCTGAAAAAGTTCCCCCATAAAACTGCCGAATACGGCAGACTGCTCCTTGCTTTTGCCAATACGGAGCGCCCTCCCGAAGTGGCCATGGCGTTCCGGGAATACGCAGGCGAACTGCGGAGCCGGATCATTTATATGACCCAACTCCCGGCGCGGCGCAAAAGCAGTCTGGGAGCCATTCTTTTTCTGGTGGTGCTTCTGGGGGCGCCTTTCTGTCTTTTCTCAACAGTGACCCGTCAGAGAGAACCCTTTACCGCCGTAACGCTCCGGCTTGCCGCAGAGACGCCTGCCCAATGGCATGTCGCCTTCAAGGGGACTCCCCTCCGGGTTGCGCTCTCTGACGGACGGGAAAAAATTTCTTTCCCTGTCACCTCTTCTCTGAAGTACTGGCAGCTCCGGGAACTCAAGGGCAGAGTTTACCTTGAGCTCAGCAGCTCCGGTGGTGAAAAAGTCACTCTGCCCCTGCCGGAAGATCTTCAGTTGAAAGAGATCATTCCTGTAAAAAAAGCAGCGCTCAGCACCGGCAGTGAACTGAGCGCCCCACTCTTTACTGCTTCAAAAAAAGAGTTTATCCTCTCATTGCAGAAAGAGTGACTTTTTTTCCCTGTAAAGGGATGTCAGCACTTTTTCTGATAGCCGCATTTGTAACAGTGCCCATTCTCATCCAGAGCGACGCCGCAGCGGGGACAGCGGCACTGGGAGTGAAGCGGGGTGAATTCAGCGGAACCGGCATTGTCGCCACTGGTAAAGGTCACTTTGGCGATATTGAGTTTATCTTTAAGAAGCTCGTGGACGATTTTGATCATTCCCTCAACGGTCATGGATTCTTTTGTCACCACCAGACGGCATTCAGGATAGGCCACAGCAAGTTCTGTTTTGAAAGCAGGTCCCGTCATGGTGTTCCGGGGGGAACCGTGGCGGATCCCCTGCTCCTCATAGACCTTGAGGATGGGCTTCAGCAGAGGGTCATCTTCACGCAGGATCAGGGCGTGATCAAAGTTCTGTAACACTTCCCATGCTGTCTTGCGGATCTCATTGCACGGAAACACCATGTTGACGCCCGGATTCACAGTGTCCCTGACCTCAATGGTCAGGGTACCGGTATGACCGTGCAGATACTGCGCTTCGCCCTCAAAGTTGTAAAATCTGTGGGCGTACTGCAGATGGAATGTGGTAAAGCTCCTCATCATTTTCTCCTCCTTATGATCCATGCTTTACAAACAGAAGGAGTTATGGGGTGCTTCCCCGGATCACTCATCCGGAACTCCTTCTCTCACACTCCATTATGAAAGGAAGAGAAGGAAAAATCAAATTTTTTTCAAAAGATCTTTCAGTCAGGTCACTCTTTCAGCAGCTGCCCCGGCGGTGTCTGAGGCGGCGGCATTCGGGGCACATAAACTCATCAAGTCCCCAGACAAGAGCTTTTTCCTCTGCAAGCATAAGTCTGACCTTTTCGCCTTCCGGGATCTCGGTCACAGGGGAGTTGTCTGCGATAAGGAGTCCGGGACCTCTGAGGATCTCCAGATCCACCACGGCGGTTTCGGGGAGCACCAGGTGGCTGATTTCCACGGTCGCGTTGCTGAAAGCAAGCCCCACGCCGGTCCGGAATATGCTGCGGGTGATGCTGCGGTAGTAGGCGGTACTGCCGTGAACTGTTGAAAGTCCCACGCCGTCCCCCAGGATCTCAGAAGCATAAAGTTCACCGTCGATGGCAACTTTGAAGCGCAGAGCCCCGCAGCAGACCTTGTTGTGCAGAAAGATATCATTGATGCCACTGATCTTCTGCTCCCGCCAGATACCGTTGAGTTTCGGAAGCTGAGTCAGTTTGAGTTTGCGGTCAGCAAAAGAGCTGAGCCTTGTTTCAATGTGGTGAAGGGGACATGTCCGGGCGGTGGCAGCGTCCCGGATGGGGAGTTTCGGGATCCCCGGGAACTCTCTTTCCGCCCCCAGAAGCGCACCATCGCCGCCGTGACAGATAATGAGCTGGTACTCATCTTCCGACTCCTCCAGATCGAATGAGGGGAGCAGGGAACGTATATCTTCCAGATTTTTTCCGGCAAGTTTAATTTTCATTATTGCATTTCCTTCTGGCTGAAGACTCAACAGCGTACATGACCGCCGCCGCTGCGTTGCTCACATTGATGGAGCTTTTACTCCCCCGCATGGGGAGCGACACCAGACCGTCGACCATCTTCAGCGCCTCCGGGTGCACCCCCAGTGCCTCGTTGCCGAAAATGACCGCCACAGGCAGTTCATACTCTCTGTTCCACGCTTCTGCCTCAACACCGCCGCCGGGTTCCGCAGCAAGGATCGTCCGGAACCCCTCTTTCCGGAGCAGCCGGATGGCATCAGACACCTCAGGCACACTCAGAAAGGGGACGCTTTTTTCCGTCCCCATAGCGGTACGTTCCAGCTTGGGGTGGGGCGGCATGGGGGTGGCGCCGCAGCCGATGATCCCGGCGCCCAGTGCTTCAGCGAGGCGGAATATATTGCCCACATTATGGGCGCTCCGCAGCCGGTCGAGGACTATCACCAGAGAGGATTTCATTGCAGATACTCAGCGGTTGGTCACCTTGAAGTCATAGAAACGGTTTCTGCCTTCGCAGCCAACGATACCCAGACGGTATTCCCCTTTGGGCATCTGAGGCGCATAGCAGCCGATGAGCCTGCCCCCTGCGGCGATCTCGATCTGGGGACCTTTGGAAGTGTAGTTGATCTTCACTGTGACTTCATACCTGGTTTTAGGTTTGTAGAATTTCTTTTCGGTCAGGTGGCACTGTTTGCGCCACTTCTGCTCGATACCCGTGCGAATGACTCTGGGATCCTTTGACTTTGGGGAAGCCTTTTCAAAGAAGTGGTGCCACAGATTGAGTCCGTCATCATAGAGGATCACTTCAAAGTGTTCTCTGAGTTCCAGCTTGCCGTTGGCGCTCTTTTCGGGCTCGTAAGAGATGATGATACCGGGCGCCATGCGGTAGTCGAACTCCATATTGCAGGTGATGAGGGCGTTGCCTTTGAACTTCTGCTTGAGGAGCATGATAGCGTATCCTTCGTTGCCCTTTTTACCCTGAAGTTCTTCATCGGTCAAGCCGGCAGGAACACGGTTCTGGATACAGCCGGGCATCTGAATAAAGGCGGCATCGTGGTCAAAACGCCAGCTGCGGACCATCTCCCAGTCGGCAGGGTTCCACTTGCCCTTGACGAACTGCGCCTGATAATAGGTCTTGACCGCGTTGCGGCGGGGAGCTTTGCGGAGTGTCTTTTTTGCAGGCGCTTTGGCGGCAGCTTTGGCAGGAGCAGCATACGCTCCGCACACCAGCAGAAAGGCGGCGATAAAGGCAGAAAACATTTTCATAGGTAAGTTTTTCCTTTCAAAAGAGGGTTGACAAATAGAGAAATCCTGTAATGGTCACAGGGGAAATAAAGGTGGATAAAAGCAGCTGCTGACCCGAATAGTCCACATCGCCGCCGTATTTCCCCACGATGATGACCGATGCACAGGAAGTCGGCATGAGAGCGATGATCAGCGCCACGTTGAAGACCATGGGGGGCATGGGGATCATCTTGAGCGCCGCCACTGTCAGGGCGGGAATGATGATGAGACGGCACAAAACGCCCCATGCGGCATCCCTGCCTTCCCGGAAGAGTGCCGCCCCGGAAAGGGTGAGTGAAGCTCCCGTCAGCACCAGCATGAGGGGCGTTCCGATGATGCCGATGCCGTTGGCTGTGCGGAGCACCCCTTCCGGCACCGGCACCTTGCAGCAGACCAGCAGGACGGCAAGAAGCACAGCCACCAGATTGGAGGAGATAAGGTTTCTGAAGGTCTCTTTGTTGAATCCGAATTTGGACATGACCCAGATACCCACACTCCAGAATCCCACAGCGGATCCCACTGAAAAGAGCATGAGACAGGCGCTGCCTGAACTGCCGTAAAGGCTCTCAACGATAATGAGGGGCAGAAAGAGATAGTTGTTTATGGCAGCCATCTGTCTGAAAGCCTTCATACGGCTTTCGGAGCGGTTTTTCAAACCGTACTGGAGCCCCAGTCCGATGATACCGTTGAAAGCCATGATGGAAAATCCCAGCACAGGCGGCAGCCATACCGCCGTGGGATCGGCGGTCTGCATACCGTTGAAAACGCTGACAAAACAGCAGCATGGAAATATGAAATCCATGGTGAAGTTGCCCACTCTGGAAACATCCCGTGAATCCAGATACCTGCACTTCACCGCCGCCGCGCCCACCGCAAAAAAGACAAAGGTCTGCCCGATGGCAAGCATGACCTTGAACATCATTTCACTGTTCATAGTTCAGACAGTTTTTCAGTCTCTGAAAAGCTCCTCAATAAAGACGGTGCGGTTCTGGCGCCGTGAAAGCTCCGCCGCCTCGCCCACGGCGGTGGACATCATGCCGTGTTCGGTGGTTGAAGTATTGGTGAGCTCCCCTGTGATGACCTTGATGAATGTATCCAGCAAGTTGGGGTCCGCGCCGCCGTGGCCCCCCTCTTCATTGGGGATCTGATAGGTGACGATCTCTTTGCTCCAGCGGGGGCGGAGCGTCACGATACGGTCGGTGAGGCTCGCCTCGATCTGTCCCAGTTCGCCGACGATGGTGTAGCGGCGGTCGGAAATGGGGGTGACGAAACACTCCATGTGGCTGGCGCGGGCGCCGTTGTCATACTCCACCATGGCGATACCGTTGTCGTGGACACTCTTGTCAGAGGTGTAGATGCAGAGATCCTTCTTGTAGCCGTCCAGCTTTGCCGCCTCGTCGCCCCATCTGTCAAGCTCGTCTGAAATGTCGTAAATGTCAGGACAGATCTTCTTGTAGGGACACTCGTGGCAGGTGGGACCGGTGGGGACGCCGGGGGTCAGTTCAAAGGGGATGTGATCTTTATTGAGAATGTTGATGCCCGCAAAGGAGCTGACCTTCACCGGTTTGGGGAAGTCCAGAAGCCACTGGAAAACGTCAAAGTCGTGGCTGCCCTTGTGGATCCAGAGTCCGCCACAGAATTCGTAACTTCTGTTCCAGCGTGCCATGTAGGTGCGTCCGCCGTCGTAGAACTCCCGGTTTTCAATGAGGAAGACTTTGCCGATGGTGTTTTCAGAGATAAGTTTTTTCACCTTTTTCAGCACAGCGTTGTGGCGGAGATTGAATCCCAGCATAACGGTCTTGCCCGCTTTTTCAGCGGCGGCAATGATGTTGCGGCAGCCTTTGACGCTGGTGGCAAGGGGTTTGTCAATAAGAACGTTGACACCATTCTGAAGCGCTTCAATGGCGCACTCTTCGTGGTAGAAATCAGGTGTGGTGATGACCACGGCGTCAAGGCTCTCATTTTTCACCATGTCGGTGATGGTGCTGTAGAAGTTGGGAGTGATATTCAACTTTTCAGCGGCGCATTTCATCCGCAGGGCGTTGGTATCGCAAAAGGCGGCGATCTCAGCGTCGGAGCGCTTGCAGATCATGGTTGAAAAAGCCTGAAGTCCACGGGACCCCACACCCACAATACCGAATTTAACTTTCTTTTCCATATTATTTTATTCCTTTTATAACTGAAGATCTTTATTTTACCATCCGGTGCTCAAAGTCATGCCCTCCAGATGGGCGGTATCGTTCCAGGTGACGATCTGCCACTTACCGGAAGTATGAAAATATTTGATGCAGCAGATACAGGTGTTGTCGGTCTTGACGGAAAGTGAAGAGCTCCCCCCCGCGATCACCTGAAAGATGGCGCGGAGTATTCCCCCGTGGGAGACGCAGAGCACCTCTTTGCCTTTGTACTCATCGCAGAGCCATTGCACTATTTTTGCGGCGCGGGCGTGAAATTCCCGGCGGCTTTCGCCCCCCGGAACAAGGGCATCCGGGTTCCCGGACTTGAACATTGCCGACTCTTCCGGGAACTTTTCAGCCGCCTGTTCCCATGAAAGGCCCACCCAGTCACCAAGATCCCACTCGCGCAGAAGCGGCGTAAGTTCCACAGGACGGCCCTCTGCGATCGTCTGAGCTGTAACAGCTGCCCGTGAAAGGTCACTTGACACAATGGCATCGAAGTGTTTTTTTCTCAGGCGCGCTCCAGCAAGTTCAGCCTGGTGGAGCCCCTTTTCATTCAGCGGAACATCACTCTGCCCCTGAAGTGTATTGGCGGCGTTGGCTGTCGTTTCGCCATGGCGCACCAGATAGATGACCGTTGTTTCTTCCACTTATACTTTCTCCCTTGAACAAGACACTTTGTCAATATACCTTACAAAGCAGGTAAAGTCAAATAACTTTCCTTAAAAATCAGATCATTTCCTTTTCGATCCCGGTCATGGCGTCGTTGGCGGCGGCGAACCGGAACCATTTGCGGTAGACGCACTCATCCGTACCATTTTCACATCTGCCGTCGTGCCTGACACCGCCGCAGGGGCCGAGGGTGTTGTGTTTGGGACATTTTCCGGCGGTGCAGACATTCTGTCTTTTCCGGGAAAACTCATCTTTCTTTGAAAAGAAGAGAGCGATCTTTTCCCGGAGCGTCACTTCAGGATCGGGCAGCTCCGCCGGCTGGGGAGGGGCATCAAAGGGATAGGGCCGCTTCAGCACCCGGTCAAAAAGCTGGAACTTCAAATGAAAGGAGTTGACTTCGGATTCTGCCATTTCAGAGTGGTAACACTCAAGAAAATCTTCAAAAGAGCTGATGCTGTTGATCCCCTCCCAGATGACTCCGGCGCACTCCTTTGCGACAGAGGGCTGATCGGCACCGCAGAGCTGGATGCCGCTGAATCCCAGCACGCGGCACGCAGCAGCCTGACGTTTGAGGCGGCAGAGCTGGGCGACGTCAAAGAGTTTCCGGGAGAGGGTGAGTTCATTTTCCATGGTCCGGCGCAATTCTTTACCGATAATGATGCCGGGGGTTTCATTTTCCAGCATCTGTTTCATGCGTTCCGGCGTCAGAAAGAGGAGCCGTGCAAATCCGGGGGCATAAAGATTCCTCAGAAGCAGATACCACGAAAGGGACTGGAGCTTCAAAGTATCCCATCCTGTCTGAGCCACAAAGAATCCGGCATCTGAAATGATCCGTGCGGCAAGTTTGCTGTACTGCGCCATAAGCGCCCAGGGATCATATTGATAGGGATTGACAGTAACACCGGAAAAAAGAGCTTTTCTTTCCATGATCTTTTTGAAGATCACGCCGGAGTCTGTCCTGGCGCCGGGGGTGCCGGTCAGATCTCCTGAAACGGCAACGATGTTGAAATTCCCTGAATTTTCAGCAATGGCGAGCTGACGGCTGATCTCTTTGACATCCCGGCCCACACCGGAAAGATAGACCACATGGCGATCCCGGAGTGCCTCAGACATCTGGGCGGCAAATTCAACGGCGCTGAGTCCTTCGGGATTTTCCCCTTTGTCAATAACAGCCACGCCGCAGGGGAGCTTTTCAATGGCGCACACTTCATCCTCAAGGCTCTTCAGCTGCTTCACCACCTCTTTAGCAGGAAGCTGGGGGCCCTGGACGGCACTTTCAAAGAGCAGAGAAAATCCGCCCTTTTCCACAATCTGCCGGAACCGGTTCTGTTTTTCGGAAAAATTCATTTCCAGCTGTAAATCATTGCTGCTCACGTTTCAACTCCTTTTTTCCCCTGCCGGGATCAAGTACAAAGAATATGCCGCCTGCCAGATTGAGGAGCAGCATCAAAGCTGTGGAAAGAAGCTGCGCGGTCTTGGCATCCCCGGCATTGACCATGCCGGCGCTCAAGATGGTCACTGTGACCAGATCCCGGATACCGATACCACCGGGGAAGAGGGGGATCAAGCCGGCAATATTGCCGATGACCACCGCAAGGACAAGGGTAAAAAGGGGCACTTCGACCCCCATTCCGGCAAAGAGGAAACAGATGGGAACCACTGCCATCAGATGAACAAAAAAAGTGGTGAGAAAGGCAAGAAAGAGAAGTTTTTTCCAGTATCGTGCATACATATCTGCGGCGCCTGTCATCCGGGAAACAGCGCCCTTTGAAAAGTGTTCCGCTTTTTCAGTGAGAAATGAGACACCGGGAAGACGGAAAAGTTTTTCGTGGAAAAATATGACGCAGCTCGCCCCCAGACCGGCAAGAGAGAGGAGCGCGATCCCGGCAATAAGAAGCATATTCATTCCCGGTTCACAAGGGAGAGTTCCGAAACGGAGTTTCATCAGCACACCGGTTCCGGGAACCAGAAGCACCAGCGTCAGCAGGAAGAGAGAGATCATCCCCACCACCCGGTCCATGAAAACGGTAAAGACTCCTTCCATGCAACTGCCGGAGCCGGAACGCTTGCCGATGACCGCCATCTTGACCACATCGCCGCCAATGGCGCCGCCGGGGATCACCAGAGAGAAAAAGTTCCCCTGCATGGTGAGAGAAAAGGCTTCAAAAAAGGAAAGTTTCACCTGGAGCACCCCCGCCAGCGTCTGCCAGCGCCATGCAGAAAAAAGAAGAGCCACGATCTGGAAAAAGAGTGCAGGCAGCAGGAAACGGCAGTCAAAGGAGCGCAGACACTTGAGTATTTCCTGCTGTCCTCTGCTGAAAAGGATCCAGACCACTGCCGCCGCCAGCGCGATTTTCAGCAGGAAGAGGAGAAGACTCCTTTTGTTTGCAGCTTTTTTCATGGATTCACACTCTTTCAGGGGATATTTACCTACACACTTTTTACCTTCATGATAATATACACCCGGATCGGGAAATTGGCAAGAAAAAACTCTGTTTCCCGGAAAAGTTTTTCCGCAGGAAACAGAGTTTGCGTCAGGAAAGATTTCAGAATGCAGCGTCAAACTGGATATCTGATTTGGGGAAGTCGATCTTGCGGACAAATTTCGCCGCGTCGGCGGCGCCGTATTCACGGTTCATGCCGCAATCTTCCCACTCAACAGAAAGAGGTCCCTGATAGCCGATGATGTTGAGTTCGCGGATGATGCTTTCAAAGTCCACACCGCCGTGTCCGGGGCTGCGGAAGTTCCACCCTCTGCCCACCTGGTCAAAGTCCAGATGAGAGCTGAGGATCCCTGAAGTGCCGTCAAGGGTGAGAGCAGCATCCTTGATATGGACATGATAGATCCTGTCGGGGAAAGCCTGGATGAACTTCACAGGATCCACCATCTGCCAGTGGAGATGACTGGGGTCGAAGTTGAATCCGAACTCAGGGCGGTTGTCAAGAGCCGCCAGCGCCCGTTTGGCGGTAACGATGTCAAAGGCGATCTCGGTGGGATGCACCTCAAGGGCAAACTTCACGCCGCATTCGGCAAAAACGTCCAGAATGGGGTTGAAAAGGTCGGCAAAATACTTGAATCCGTCGGCGATGGTCTCTTTGGAAACCGGAGGGAAGCTGTAAAGCATGTGCCAGATGGGGGAGCCGGTGAAACCGTTGACCACATCAATACCCATATTCTTTGCGGCGCGGGCGGCATTTTTCATGCTTTCGATGGCCCACTCCCGTTTGGCTTCGGGGTTGCCCGCGCACTCTGCAGGGGCAAAACCATCGGAACGGCTGTCAAAGTTGGGGTCGCAGATCAGCTGTCCTGCCAGATGGTTGCTGATGGCCCAGACGCCCAGACCGTATTTGGCAAGGAGTTCCTTTTTCGCCTGGCAATAGGCGGGGTCGGCGGCGCCTTTGAAAACATCAAAGTGGTCGCCCCAGCAGGCAAGTTCCAGACCGTCGTAGCCGAACTGCTGCATTTTCTGTGCCACAGTTTCCAGGGGGAGGTCTGCCCACTGTCCGGTAAAAATAGTCGCTTTTCTCATCTTTGAACGTTGCTCCTTGAAGTTGGATTAAAATATAGTGATAGACTTGACACTGGTCCACAGAGGACTGTCAAGCTGGATCTTCTTTCTTGCACGGGTGGCAAGGGAGATGGGAACATGGGTAAAACTTCCCGCCCAGTGTCCCATGATCATATCGGTTCTGCCCGACATGGCGGCATGGACCGCATTCTGAGCGAGAATGCCGCAGAAGATGGCGTCGGAACCCTCGGCCTGGATACTTCTGATGGTATAGCCCAGGTCAAAGTATTTGACCGAAACTTCAGTGTTATGCTCTTTGCAGTAGCGGGTGATCCGCTCTTTGAGCAGAAGTCCGATATCTTTCTTGAGGATATTCCCTGAAGCGTCTTTCATCTCTTTTTCATCGGCAAAGAACTTCTGCCCCGCACCTTCTGCCACCATGATGACGGCATGGTGACGGCGGTTGAGTCTTTCAAGCAGATGGGGCAGCAGTGCGTGTTCGCCTTCTTCAAGGTCAAAGTCCTCTTCAGGCACAAGGCAGTAGTTGACAAAGGGATTCGCCATGGTAGCAGAAGCGGCGATGAAACCGGAGTCTCTGCCCATGACCTTCACCAGTCCCACGCCGTTGTAGGCGCCTGAGGCTTCATTGTGGACTCCCGTTACAGCTCTGCCCGCATGAAGAACGGCAGTGGCAAATCCGAATGAGGTATCAATGAAACTGATATCGTTGTCAATGGTCTTGGGGATGGCGATGACGCTGATGGCAAGTTTGCGGCTTTTCACCTCTTCGGCGATGGCGTGGGCGCCCCGGGAAGTACCGTCGCCGCCGATGCAGAAGAGCATGTTGACATTCATACGCACAAGGGTGTCCACACACACTTCAACGCTCTCTTCGCCCCGGGAAGAGCCCAGAATGGAGCCGCCCTCTTCGTGGATACTGTCAACGATCTGTTCATCAAGCATAAGGGGAGAAAGTCCGTAAGCGGGATTCAGTCCCCGATATCCGTAGCGGATCCCGTAGACGACAGGCACGCCGTAGCGCTGTCTCAGGGTCAGGGTCAGGAACTTGATCACCTCATTGAGTCCGGGACACAAGCCCCCCGCGGTCAAGATCGCGGCGCGGCTCCATGCGGGATCGTGGAAGATCTTTTCCCGGGGGCCTGCCAATTCAAAGGCGGGGATCTCTTCACCTTTTTCCATGTATTTTTTAAGAACAGCCGCATCGGTCTCATAAACGACGGAGCTGCCCTCTTTCACAAAGGCGCAATTTTTAAGGGGAGAATTCAAAAGGGGTTTTCCCAAAGTGGAAATACGGAACTCTTCTGTGGTCATAGTAACTCCATATAGTGATAATTTTGAATGTTTGTTATAAGATAACTCCTGACCATATTTATTTCAAGGGAAAAAAAGCTCCTTTGACATTTTTTTTGAAGCCAAAGGAGCCTTGAGGGTAAATCAGGGCGAGCTCAGAGTGCGGCGCGCAAAAATTCAAGCACCTTTTTCACACCTTCATCGGCGCGGTACTTGTTGTTTTCATACTCGATGTTGATGAAGCCGTCATAGCCGCTTTCCTTGAGGACGCGACAGGTGGCGACGCTGTCGACGATGCCTTCGCCGATGAGCGCAGGCGCATACCAGGCGCCGTCAAGCATCTGGCGCATTCCCTCAACAGCACTTTCGCTGCGGTCCCAATCTTTCAAATGGACGTGGACAACATCTTTGATGCACCGTTTGAGACTTGCGATGTGATCTTCACCGGTGGCGGCGTTGCCGTTGTCAAAGGTGAGGCGCAGATCAGGGAAGAGTTCTTTTGCCTTGTAGAAATCATCGGCGGTGACAAAGGGACTCAAAGCACCGGGGAAGTTTTCCACAGTAACCGTCAGATCACGTTTTTTTGCAAGGGGCATCACGTCGGCAAGTCTTTCGCACCATGCCTTATGGTTTTCCTCTCTTGACGTGATTCCGGCGATGGGAGCGGTGGGGATCATGACCAGAGGCGCTCCCAGGATACAGGCGTTGTCAAGGGATCTTTCCGCCACGCTCAGGAGTGTTTCCCCCTCTTCTTTCACGCGCAGAAAAATGGTATGGGCGGCGATGGTGAGTCCTGCATCTTCGCTCATTTTCCGCAGCAAAGCGGGATCTTCGCCATAGGTTGTCACCCAGTCGATCCCCTCCATCTTAAGTTCGGCGGCGACCCGGACACAGTCGGCGGGGGTGAATCCTCCCTGCCGCATAAGTGTATAGGTCATCATGGAAAATTTCATTTTATTTGATCTCCTTTAATATTTTAAGTGTTTCTTCAACCAGCTCCTGACCGCCTTCGGGGGAAACCTGATTGCAGTAGGGGGAAGCGCTGTAACCTTTGTTGGCCTGCGCCCTTTTTGTGGCAAGGTATGATCCGTACTGATGGGGATCCCCTGTCAGCTGGACGATAAAGGTCTGCTCAAAGGGACTCCGCGCCTGGATCCGGTGCATGTAGTCCATAAAAAGTTCAAAGCGGTTGGTGGCAAAGGCCACATTGCCCACTTTGACAACATGGATCTCCGCCGGAAGTGTGGGTTGTTCCTTTTGAAGTGCACAGCGTTCCACCACGCCGCCGCAGCGTCTTCTGCGGCTTTGGAGCGTGGAGTTGTGCTGCAGCTGCACGTACTTGTTTCCCTCTGTGAGCATGGAGTCATTCATCAATGCCTGGTGATTCTTCTTTTCCTCCTCCAATATCTCTTCGGGGAAGATCTCCCGTTTCAGGGAGATGGTCCTGATTTCGTGTCTGAGTTCAGGGGCGGAAAACTTCTCTTTTGAAGCCCACTCCAGCACCTCTTCAAAGGCGGCGGCGATGCGGCTGCCCATATCTTCGGCACGGAGCATTTCCAAACAGAAGTGTTCGTTTTTTCTTGCGATGAACTCCTCACATCCGGGATCATCCGGATCAACGGGGAACTTCATGGGATCCGCCATGAAGCGGGCTCTGAGTTCGGGATACTTCAGGGCGTAGCGCCGCTTTTCAGCTTCAAGATAGTGGAGCTGCATGGGGGAAAGATCCCCGGCAGCGGCGCATTGGGCGATGATGCCGATCTCACCGTGCAGGGCAGAAAGTTTTTCACGGACGTTGTGCCAGAAACTTGCGTGAAGCTCCCAGGCGTGCATACCTGTCTGTGAAGGACAGGGCAAATTGATCACGGCGCCGGTGAGTTTTTCATTGCTGTCAAAGGTGTAGAGCAAATTTACAAAGGGATCTGTTCCCGCTTCATAGCAGTTGAACATATCATCCTTTGTATTGCCGTACATCTTGGCGTTGCCGTTGACGGTGAAACCGGGACGGGCATTTTCCCGCTTCCCGATATTGTCGGTATAGACGGTGCGGCGGCTCAACCCCACTTCGGCAAAACCGTAGCCGTAGGCGATGGAGCCGGGGGCGCGGTTCGCCCATGCCTCTTTCACCGCCTCTGCGATCTGACGTGCCAGAAAGGAGAATGTTTCCTCATTGGATGCCATTTCCACATTGCGGGGGAACTCCGCAACTTCAGCGCCTCCCGGCCCGGCGTGGGTATGGGTGGCGCTGATGAAAAGTTTGGAAAACGGCAGCTGCGGGAGTTCTGTTTTCAGGATCTCCTGCACCTGAGTGAGCAGACGGGGTCTGATCCCCACCATGTCGCAGGAGACCATGACCACCAGATCTTCGCCGTTTTCAAGAACCAGAGCACTTGCCAGCACGGGAGTGCGGACCCCCATGGAAACACGCAAGTAGAACTGCCCCGTCACAGGAACGGGAAAATCAGGAGCTATGGAGCGTTTCCCCCAGCCGATGTTAAGTTGAGCTGCCATGATTTGAAAAGCCTTTTATCTGATTTCTTTGAGAACCTTGAGTGTTTCCTCCACCAGCTGCTGGCCGCCCTGAGGGGAGACCTGATTGCAGTAGGGGGAAGCGCTGTAACCCTTGTTCTCCTCGCCCCGGACCGTGGCAAGGTAGCTGCCGCTGCCGTTGGGACCTGTCACCAGCTGAACGATGAAGGTCTGTTCAAAGGGGCTGCGTGCCTGGATCCGGTGCATATAGTCCATATAAAGCTCAAAGCGGTTGGTGGCAAAGGCGATGTTGCCGATCTTCACCACATGGATATCAGAGGGGATCACAGGCTGTTCCTCCTGAAGCTCGTACCGTTTCACCACGCCGCCGCAGCGGCTCCGGCGGCTGTTGAGCATGGAGTTATGACGGAGCTGCTCCCACTTATCCCCTTCAAGCATCATCTCATCTTTCATGAAGTTTTCGTGGTTTTTCTTTTCCTCTTCCATCATCTCTCTGGGGAACATCCGCCGCTGAAGATCCACCACCCGGACTTCGTGTTTGAGTTCGGGAGCGGTAAATTTCTCCTGAGATGCCCATTCCAGGACTTCATCAAAGGCGGAAACGATACGGTTGGCGATATCCTCGGCGCGCATATATTCGATACAGCTGTTTTCACATGCGCTCTTTTTATCCTCCGGGGAAAGGTTTTCATAGCCGGGGAATATCATGGGATTTGCCATGTATTCAGCGATCTTTTCGGGGTACTTCAGCTGATAGCGCCGCAGCTCGGCGGCACGGTAGTGGAGCTGACGGGGTGAAAGATCTCCTGCGGCGGCGGCCTGTCCCACAACGCCGATCTCGCCGTATTTGGCGGCAAGTTTTTCACGGACGTTGTGCCAGAAACTTGCGTGAAGCACCCAGGCATTTTCGCCAGTCTGGGAAGGACAGGGGACATTGACCACGGCGCCGGTCAGTTTTTCATCCTTGTCAAAGGTATAGAAAAGGTTGATAAAGGGATCGGTACCGGCTTCGTAAGAGGCAAACATCTCATCGTTGGTATTGCCGTACATCTTGCCGTGTCCGTCAATGGCAATGCCGGGACGCAGTCCCAGACGCAGCCCGATGTCATCCATGTAAATGACCCGGCGGCTGTGGCCGGTGGTGGCGAATCCGTAACCGTAGGCGATGGAGCCCGGGGCACGTTTTTCCCACGCCTCTTTCACCGCATCAGCGATCTGACGGGCGAGGAAGATACGGAGTTCTTCCCCCTCTTTCATTTCCACATTGCGGGGGTAGTCCCCCACATCACGGGAGCCGGGACCCGCATGGGTGTGGGTGGCGTTGATGATGAGCTTGTTTCCCTGAAGCGCAGGGACTTCCGCAGCCAGAAGAGCTTGCACCTTGAGCAGCACATCAGGATCCACGGAAACCATGTCGCAGGAAACGAAGATCACCTGATCTTCACCGTTTTCCAGCACCAGAGCGCTGGCAAGGACGGGGGTATATGTTCCCAGAGAGACGCGCATGTAAAACTGTCCGGGAATGGGAACGGGGAAATCGGGGGCAAGAGACCTTTTGCCCCAGCCGATATTGAGTTGACCTGCCATTGTTATCATCCTTTATACATTTACTTATTGATCTTCTTTTACCGGGCAAGTTTGAGGGTGCCGCAGTTTGCGATGTTTTTGAAGGCGCCGTCAAGGGGCAGATAAGCACCTGTTTCGCGGTTGGTCATGCCGCTTGCCTTCTGAGAGAAAGCGTTGCGGCCGAAGTTGAACTTATATTCACCGGCTTTGGATTTTCCTGTGAAAGCAAGTTCATCAAGGGGAATGGCGAGAATGCCCTCCCATCCGTCGGCGGTGAAAGAGCTGGTCACCCGGACTTTTCTGCCGTTCCAGGTCACGCCTGAAACTTTATCCGCGGCGCTGTGGCTGAGGTCGGTCAGCTTGTTGCCGGGGGCGAAGATGAACTGGTAGGAGTCCTTGTTTCTGCCGATGAAAAATTCAATACTGTCATACTGCCAGAGACTTCCGTCGCGCTGCACCATTGAAACGGGGGGCGCAAGGATCTTTTCCCCTTTGGCAGCGGTGCCGCAGTTGGCTTTGACGTAGAGAAACTTCCCGTCATGGAGCAGACGGAGCGTGGTGGGAGCCTGCTGCAAAAGATTGGTGGTGATAGAGCAGAGATCTTTGAGCCGGGGCGCCTTTGCCCAATCCGCAGCGGCGGGAACACCTTTGACTTTGGGAACGGTGATGACCGCCGGATTCTTCCGGAGGGCGGGTTTACGGTCATTCAGAGCGTAAAGCATCTTCACCGTTTCGTTGACCAGCACCTGTCCGCCTTTGAAGGAGACCTGATTGCTGTAAGGAGTGGCGCTGTATCCCTTGTTTCTTTCGCCCCTTTCCGTGGCAAGATAGCTGCCGGTGCCTCTGGGATCCACAGTCAGCTGGACGATGAAGGTCTGTTCAAAGGGACTTCTGCCCTGGATCCGGTGCTGATAGTCAAGGAAAAGCTCAAAGCGGTTGGTGGCAAAGGCGATGTTGCCGATCCGCACAGCATGGACATCGGTCAGAATGTAAGGCTCTTTTCTGGTCTGTTCGTAACGGGTGGTGATGGCAGCCATGCGCCGTCTGCGGGAGTTGAGACGGGAGTTGTGGATCAGCATAGCAATGGGATCGCCGGAGGTCTTGAAACGCTCTTTCATGCTGGCGGCGTGTTTGCGCTGTTCATCCAGCACGATGGCTTTGGGGAAATCATTTTTGGGAAGACGCAAAGTTTTGACCTGATGTTTCAGCACCGGGGAGTCAAACTTCTCTTTACCTGCCCAGCTCAGGACTTCATCAAAGGCGGCGACGATGCGGTTGGCGATATCTTCGGCGCGCATGAGTTCGATGACTTCGTTGCTGTCAAGGGGAACATTCTTGTCGACGATACCGTTGACGGCGGGCCGGGCCATGGGATTTTTCACATAGGATTCCATAAGCTCCCGGTACTTGAGCATGTAGCGTCTTTTTTCCGCATTTTTGTAGTGGAGCTGCCGGGGCGCAAGATCCCCTGCGGCGGCGGACTGGGCGATGACGCCGATCTTTCTGCCGTATCTGGCGGCGAGCTTTTCACGGACGTTGTGCCAGAAACTTGCGTTGTATGCCCACGCCGTTTCGCTGGTCTGGGCAGGACAGGGCACATTGATGACGGCGCCTGAGAGTTTTCCTTGGGCATCAAAGGTGTAAAGCAGATTGATGAAGGTATCAGTTCCTGCTTCGTAAGAGGCGAAATCAGAAGTGGCAGTGTTTCCGTACATGACACAGTGTCCGTTGACGGCGATACCGGTTCCGGCTTTTATCTTTTTACCCATATCTTTCAGATAGATGGCGCGGCGGCTGTGTCCGGTGGTGGCGAATCCGTAGCCGTAAGAGACGGCGCCTGAAGTGCGGCTCTGCCACGCCTCTTTCACGGCGTCGGCGATCTGGCGGGCGATGAATTTCTGCACCTTCTCTCCGGGGACGATATCCACCTTGTTGGGATAAGTGATCACATTGTCCCCCGTGGAGGGTCCGGCATGGGTATGGGTGGCGTTGATGATGATTTTTTCAACCGGCACGGCGGGGAGTTCCTTTTTCAGCAGCTCCTTTGCGGCGATGAGCACTTTGGGGTTGACCGAAACCACATCGCAGGAAACAAAAATGACGGCATCCTTTGAGTCTTCAAGGACCAGTGCGCTTGCTTCAACAGGGGTATACTCCCCCTGAGCGACGCGCATGAAAAACTGTCCTGTAATGGGGACAGCCCCCTTCATGGCGATGGAGCGTCTGCCCCATCCCACTTTAAGAGTACCGGCAGCACTTTTTTTGCACTCCTGAGTTGAGGCGCAGGAG
The DNA here is from genome assembly GCA_017507125.1 of Lentisphaeria bacterium. Classification (GTDB taxonomy): domain Bacteria; phylum Verrucomicrobiota; class Lentisphaeria; order Victivallales; family Victivallaceae; genus UBA1784. The sequence goes on along the minus strand of JAFWBQ010000119.1, from coordinate 28,873 downwards.
GGAAGCAAAAAAAGCGCTGCGAACAGCATTATGACTGTTGCAGCGCACTTTTTCATTTTCTGTTCTGCCTTTCTTCAAGGATGGCAAAGACTTTGTCGGGGTCGATCCTGTCAAAGTTGTTGAAGACCTTTTTGATACCCTGAACAGCCTGTTCGGCGATGTCAAGACCGTTGGGGGCGCGCAAGGTCTGCACCACAGAGATGTGTTTGCGGCTGTACTCAAGAGCGTTGGGAAACTTGTCAAGGGAGTAATCCACGCCCTCATCGGCGCCGGGGATGCTCCAGGGATAGCCGCCGCCGTAGGCGTTCTTCGCCTTGAAGACGGTCATATCAGGCAGAATGAACCGCTGCCACACAGAGGCGCGGAGTCCCTCATCGCGGAGACATGCCGCCACGGCATCACGGAATCTCATCTGCTGGTCGGGATCGGTGATGCCCATGTTGGCAAAGTCGATCCGCAAGTTGAAGTTGTACCAGTTATGGGTCGCCCATTCGGGTTCATAAGGCAGGATCAGATTGGGGGTGCCGGCAAGATTTTTCAGCAGATACTCACCGTTTTCGCGCAGAGTTTTGAAGTAGTAGTCATACTTGGAAAGCTGAGCGCGTCCATAGGCGGCGGTGATCTCATTGTTGCGGTACATCCACCCCAGAGCGTAGGCGTGATAGTCGCGGCTCTGTTCGGGGCGGGAAGTTTCGCCGAAGCTCCACAGCTTGGCGGCGCCCTGATAGATCTTTTCGTCGTTGGTCACGAACATACCGCCCTCGCCGCAGCAGAGGCACTTGTTCTGGTTGAAGCTGAAAGCGGCGCAGTCGCCCAAGGTACCTGCTTTACGGCCCTTATACATGGCGCCGTGTGCCTGACAGGCATCTTCAATGACCTTGAGGTTGTGTTTTTTGGCGATGGCGTTGATTTTGTCCATATCGTTGCAAAGTCCATGGAGCTGGACAACGATAATGGCTTTGGTGCGGGGAGTGATGGCAGCTTCGATCTTGTCGGGATCCATCAGGAAGGTATCGGGGTCGATGTCAACGAAGATCGGAATGGCATCATGGTGCAGAATACAGGTGGCGCTGGAGCTCCAGGTATAAGCGGTCACCAGCACATGATCGCCGGCACCCACGCCGCAGCCCACGAGGCACATGTGCAGCGCAGCGGTCCCGGAGTTGGTGAAAAGGGCGTAGTCGTTGCCGTTCCAGGCGGCGAACTCTTTTTCAAAGGCGATGTTGTGGACCCCCCGGGCCTGATTGGGCTGATGCAGAGCATCAAGCACCATCTTTTCATCGATCTCATCAATGGGGGGCCAGTTGATGACCTTGGAAACATCCACTGCCGGAGTTCCGCCGAAAATCGCAAGAGTGTCAGCCATTTTTAATCCCTTTCATATTGGTTGGCTTTGAAATATGCTTCAAAAATCGGTTCTGCATATATTATAACCTGCAAAAAGGATAATGGCAAGGGCAAAAAATAATATTTTTTTGACAATGATAGCACTTTTTTGCTTTTCCTTTATTTCCCGCCGCAGCCGGAGCGTTTTTCAGCGTTTCATAAAGAGGGCAAAAATAAGCAGACTCCAGAGGATATAGCTGTGGTCGCGCCGGGTGGACAGGTGTTCTTTCCAGAGCTGTTCCACACTCTGCATCCGGAGTATCTCCCGCTGTCCGGGAGTTTCAGCAAAGAGCAATTCCTCTGCCGCCTTGCGCCACTTGTTCCGCAGCAGCGACGCCACAGGGACGCCAAACCCTTTTTTGGGCGCATGGAGTATTTCAGGCGCAAGCATATCGGCAAAGGCGTATTTGAGCAGACTTTTGCGCTCTCTGCCATTGAGCTTCAGCTCCCAGGGGAGCGCAGCAGCAAAGCTGACCACCTCCCGGTCAAGGAAGGGGGAACGGACCTCCAGGGCATTTGCCATGGAACTGATATCCGCCTTGGGCAGGATATCCCCCGGCAGATAGGTGGCGATATCGGCTTCAGAATAGCTTTCATCCCGGCACAAAGTGGTCAGAGTTCCCCGGTGGCGGCGGAACCTTTCTGCCCCTGAGCTGCTGAGAGAATCGTAAAACGCCTCAGTAAAAAGTTTGCGCCGCAAGGACTCAGGCGCCCGGTCGAGAATGGCGAAATAGCGCTCATCCTCAGGGACACAGCTGATTCTCAGGAAACGCCTCAGCCGTCCCGGGAAACTCCTTTCGCCTCCTTCGGGGAAGAGAGAAAGTGCTTTCAGTGCCCCCTGCCGCAAAGCTCCGGGGATCCGGGTGAACTTGTGGGCAAGGTTCATGGCAAGATAGCGTTCATAGCCGCCGAAAAGCTCATCGGCACCGTCTCCTGAAAGGGCAACCGTGATCTCTTCGCAGGCGCTGGCACTCAGAAGTGCCGAGGGCAGAATGGAACTGTCGGCATAGGGTTGTCCGCAGTGGGCAGTCAACTCCTCCACCAGTGAAAAATCCCCTGTTTCCACCTCTTTGATCCGGTGCTCCAGAGTACCGCCGCACCGGGAATTGATAAACGCCGCCCCTCTGGCAGCAAGAGAACGTTCATCATACCGCGCGTCGCTGAAACCCACGGTAAAGGCTTTGCACGTCTGTCCTTTAAGGAGCTGTGCGGCAATGGCAGCTGTGATGTTGGAGTCTATCCCTCCTGAAAGAAAAACGCCGGTGGGGACATCGGCGACCAATCTTTTTTCCACGGCTCTGAAGACCAGACGGCGCAATTCGGCGGCAAGTTCCTCCCGTGAACCGCTCATCTTGGAAGAAAAATCAATTTTCCGGTAAGGTTTTATTTCCCCTCTGCCCCGGATGCAGTCAAACTCCATAAAATGGGAAGGCGGCAGATGAAAGACCTCTTTGTAGACCGTTCCCGGCTGGGGAACGTAAAGCAGCGAAAAGTAATCCGCCAGGGCATCGTGATCCAAACTCTCCGGAAAACCGGGGTGGCACTTCAAGGCACCGAGTTCACTGGCAAAGGCAAGCTCCCCCTGACGGATGAAATAATAAAGAGGCTTCTTCCCCATGGGATCTCTGCCCTAAGGAGCTTTTTCTTTTTGCTGTCGTACAATGCAAAGGCAAACATACCGTCAAGACGTGAAAGAAATCCGCTGCCTGACTCCTCATACAAGTGAAGCAGCACCTCTGAATCGGAACGGCTGGAAAAGATGTGTCCTTTATCTTCCAGTTCCTGCCGCAGTTCCATAAAGTTGTAGATTTCCCCGTTGATGACAAGCACAAGGCTTCTGTCTTCCGAGTAAAGGGGTTGGGCCCCTGTTTCAAGGTCGATGACCGCAAGGCGCCTGTGCCCCAGCACGACGCCCGGGGAAATGTATCTGCCGTATCCGTCAGGTCCCCTGTGATACATGGCGCCGCACATGGCGTTGAGCGTCTCTGAGGCGTCAAAGTTTTCTCTGTGATTGATAATACCTGCAATGCCGCACATAGTGATGTTCCTTTACTGAATTGTCTCCCCTGCAGGCACAGGATAGGGCCAGCACTTTCTTAAAACTGTTGAAAACTTTTTTTCCCGCAGATGGCGCAAGGCGTAGAGCGCCTCTCCCCGGATCTCAGGATGCACCCCATTGTAGCGCAGCTGATTGTAAAGCTCCGCGGCGCTGATCCGGTAGAGGCCGTGACCGATATAAAGTTCAGTACCGGGATAACGGCGGATCACCCTGATCCACCAGTCGGTAAGTGCCGCATAAGCGGCCTTGGGATGGTCGAAGCTCCAGTAGATCTGAGGAATGATATAGTCCAGATATCTCTGCTGCACCCAGAGCAGGGAATCGGCATAGATGGCACTGCGGGATTGGGTCCCGCCGGTAAGGGATCCCCCCTTCACATCTTTGGCATTTGCCCAGATGCCGAAGGGACTGATGCCGAAACGGACATTTTTTGAACGGCACAGCCGCGAAACACTGCGGACAAGGGTGTTCACATTTTCCCTGCGCCAGTCATCAAGAGAAAGACGCCTTGGATTGAAGCGGCTGTAAGAGGCGCTGTCGGCTCCCGGAGCCACTCCGCTGTAAGGATAAAAATAGTCGTCAAAGTGGATGGCATCCACGGGTGCCTTCTGAATGATCTCCTGCACTGTATGGAGCAGCATATTGACCACCTCGGGACGCCCCGGATCAAACTGCAGCGCCCTTGTCCCGTCTGCGTTGGTGCTTTCGATGACCAGATCGCTCCGCAGCCGGGCGATATGGCGTTTGGGAAGAGTCCGGAGATATGCCCTCCTGCCCAGCCGGGTGGAACCGGTGATCCGGTAGGGATTGAGCCAGGCGTGGAACTCTATACCGTTTCTGCGGCACTCCCTTACCATCCAGGGCAGCGGATCAAAGTTCCCGAGAGTTCTGCCTTCTTTGCCGCTGATCCAGGCGCTGAAGGGAGCATATTTTGAAAGATAAACCGCGTCGGCATTGGCGCGCACCTGAAAGATCAGCACATTGCAGTTATGTTTTCTGAGCAGAGCAAGTACCGCAGAAAAATGTTTTTTGAACTCCTTTTCATCGGCGCACCGGGGAAAATCCAGATTTTTGACAACAGCGCACCACGCCGCCCGGACCTGAACGGAACGGAATTTCAATACAGGCAGATTGACAGGCGATTTGGCATAGTCCCCGCCGTAACGCACAGGTACTCCTCTGGCGTTCTTGAGTATTTCTCCCCGCACAGCAGGCAGAAGCGCCATGCAGATGAAACAAAGAAGGAAGCGGGCGGTTTTCAAATTCACTCTCCTCAAGTGGTGGATTTCTTACATAAGATATCACTTTACTGCTCTATTTTCAAGAAAAAAAACCGGGAAAAAAGTGTTTTGCACCACTTTTTTCCCGGGTTGGAGGAAAGAGGAATTATTTTTCCGTTCTGCCGGTGAAGCTCATGGAAAAGCTCACCGATTTGCCGGGTTCGATGTAGAAAGGTGAGTTGCCTGTCACACCCGGCTTGTTGCCGTAGAAGGAGCGGAAGATCTCAAGAGTGTAGATCTTGTTCCTGCCGTTGTGATCGCCGGAGGAGGAGAACCACAGATAGGCATGGCGGATCGCCGGATCAAAGTTCCAGGTGAAGCCCCTCTTCTTCCCTTCGTTCCAGCTGCCCAGATATGATTTGGTCAGCTCAACGGAACGCTCTTCATAAAAGATGGGTTTCTTCACGTCAAAGTAAGTCTCTTTGAGCTTTTTCAAGGTGGGCACTTCGATCCTGTCGCCCTGAGAGTTGTCACCGATCATGGGTGACAGTCTGCCGCGCCAGCAGAAGTGGTAGTGGGTGGGATCGTCTGACTTGAACTCAGAGGGGAAGACGTTGGAAATGGTGTAGTCGATCTTCAGTTCCGGCTTGCCGGGGACGATGCTCATGATCCTTGAGATGCGGAACATATTTCCCCGCATGAGCATGGAGGCCTCAAGAGCGATGCGCTTGTCAGAGATCTCTTTCACACTGATATCCCAGTCAACAGAGGATTCGGGCAGCACTTCAAGTCCGGCATCTTCGTAACCGCCGGGATCGGGGATATTCAGATGGGTGAACTTTTCATAATGTTTGCCCGCGCGGATGGCAAGGGGCAGAGTTTTATCCAGCTTTCTTGCGGCGAAGCACTCGACGCCCTTCACCTTGAAAGAAACGATCCTGCCGCCCACTTCAAGGAGCGTGAATTCAACGATGCCGTTGCTGATCCGGTAACCGAAGTTGTCGTGGATCTTCACAGGGACGATGGAAAGTTTTGACTTGGCGGAAAGGGTGCTTGCAGCAAACTCTTTTGCCAGATCCAGATAGTAGGCAGTCCGGGGATAGAGGTTGTTTTTGAACATCCATGCGGCCTGTTCATTGGCGGCGTTGACCAGAGGATTCTTGCTCTTTTTCACCATGGCAAGACGGCTCTTGAGAAGAGTTCTGCGGGCGGTTTCAAGGAGCCTGGCGCACTCCTGGCGCATGGCGGCGGTGTAGCTGCCGGAGGAGGACTTTTTGATGAATCCTTCAAACTGGCCGGCGTCGATCTTGCGGCTCTTCAGCTCTTTGACGATCTTTTCAAGTTCGGTAAGGTTGGCGTCGCGCTTCAGAGTAAAGCACATGTCATAGCTCTTGGAGCTTCCTTTGTAAGTGATCCTGACGGGGATCACATTCAAGCCGAAGCGGTTGAGCATCACCTTTCCGGAAAAGAATTTGCCGTCAATGGTTCCGGCTTTGGCGTTTCTGATGAAGACCTGAGCGCCTTTGGGACCTCTGACCTGGATCTCAACGGTGGAGACTTCAGTCGCAGAGAAGCAGTCGGGGGTGCTTGTCACAAGAACCACAGGCTCTTTGTCAAAGTTTTCGATCTCATCACCCAGACGGGCTCTCACAGAGTAAAGGAGTTCGGAGTCGTTGGTGAATCCGAAAGGCAGTTCAGGAATAAGATCCTTGATGCGTGAAAGCAGATACTTCTGTCCCATGCCGGGGAAGCGTTTTTCCACCTTGTTCCGCAGAATGAAAAGATAGTCGGCGTCATCAACAGCCTCTCTGACCTGAGCCAGACGGAGCGTGGGCACAAATTCGCCGCCCTTGGTCAGAGCAGGGAAGATGGTGGTCGCAACAGGACCGGAACGGTGAACTTTATCCAGATCGGTCCAGGGGTTCACATGGGGGCCGGGGGTGGCGGCAGTCTGCCACATAAGTCCGCCCTGACCGCCGTTGGCGACGATCTGCCAGGCGTAGAGACGGCTCTTGATGTAGTTTCTGTGGTCAAGGGGCTGGCCCCAGTTGTAATAGAAGTTCTCTTTGCCCTTTTCCAGTTCGGGGAAAAGGTGTCCGGGACCGAAAGGAATACAGTGGACTGTGATGTTTTTGAGTTCAGGATCCATACGGTGGGTCACAAAGAAACGGAATCCGGGGGCGTGTTTGAGAACCGCCGAAGTAAAGGCATTGAGTCTCTTGTAGGCTTTGGCGGCGGGTTCGTCGTAAATGTAGCAGTAATATCTGGCGCCCGGCAGAGCAAGTTTCTGCCAGTGTTCATGGAACTGTCTTGCATAATCGCCCGCCAGCTGGCGTCCCTCTTCGGAGTCAATGCTTTTTCCGAAGACCCGGGGACCTTTTGTGCCGCCGAACCAGCGGCCGTTATCCCCCAGCATACCCAGTCCGGGAACGGTGAAGCTCCGTTTGCCCCGCTTGTAGTAATCTCTGGTCTGCCGGTCAAATTCGCTCCAGTCGGTGACGATGAGACGGCCGTTTTTGATCTCGTATTTGGGAAGACCGGCGTGGATGCAGTGGTTGTCGATACGGTGATTTTTGTAGATCTTGAGGAAGTTCTCGCGGACCTGCTCAAAAGGACGGGGATCTTTGTAAAGTCTTTTGGTCACGCCGGGGGCGCCGTAGAAGAATGTCCGCAAGTTGGGGATCTCAGGCAGGGCAAAGTTACGCACCGTCAGTTCCACAGGAATAACGGCAAGAACCTTTTTACCGGCTTTCAGAGTGACGCTGCCTTTATAAAGTCCGGCCTTTGTCCCGGCGGGGGCGAAAATACGCACATAGAAAATGGTATTTTTGTTGGCGGGGGCATCGGTTGAAACTTTATCCACCACGGGGTCTGCCATATCCCCTTTCAAAGTGGGGTTGGCAGGATTTTTCAGGTGGACATAGAGCAAAATTCCGTAGCTCTGCTCTTTGGCAGGGATGACACCTGCTTTGCCCTTGAGATCAGAGATGGTGATGGAAAGATCCTTCAGCTCCTTCTTCGGGAAGACAGCCAGCTGGAAAGGCTCCATCTCATTGGCGGCGGCGGTGAGCTGCACCTTGTCTGCCGTGGCGATCTCTTCAGGAACGGCATGGGCATCGATGCGGCGGTAGTTGGATTGTTTCCAGATGGTGATGCCGTCAGCTTTCTTGAGCAGCAGGGTGTTGCTGTCGGCGACTCTTGTTTTGCCTTCGTCAAATTCAGTGACTTTCAGGTCATCCAGATAGACCTTGAATTTGCCTCTGCCGATCCAGATGGTGGTGCTGAACTTTTCGCACCCCGCAGGAGGATAGAAGAGCACTTTGACCTGATGCCATCTGCCGGTATCAGAATCCCCGGTGGGGAAGAGGAAGCCCTGAGGCTTGTTGTCTTTGGTGAAGATGACCCGGCCTGAAACGCGGACCTTTTCGCTTTTTTCAGCAACGAAATAGCGCCAGCTGAACTCGTATTTTTTGCCGGGAGTGACTTTGATGTTGTGAAGATTGAGAGAGTGGGTTCCCTGGACAGTTGACTCCAGAAGCAGAGAGTGTTTGCCTGAAAAGGCCTTTTCGTTCTGCACCCTTTCGGTAAGACCCTGATTGGGTTTGAGAGCAACGGATTTGCCGCTTGTGTAGTCAAAACGTCTGATGTGCAGAGGTTTGATCTTGGAGCTTTCAAAGTTTCCTTCGGGGTAGAACTCTTTTGCCCCCAGCAGAGCTGCAGCAAAACAGCACAGCATCATCCATGATTTAAGTTTCATACCGGCTTTTTTTTCCTTTCGTATCGTTGAAGATTTTATCTGATAACCACATTCTTTGTCCAGATGTCAAAAATCGTGCTCCAGTGTTTTTTGGCATAGACTGAAACAAATCCGTAAGATCTCCATTCGCAATGGCCGTCAAACATCACCATGTTGATACCGTTGCTGTGGCGGTTGGTGTAACCGTTGTTGGTGTTCCAGAAAACAAGGTCATTGCTGTTCACATCGTTGATGTAGCACTTTGACCCGGGAAGCGGGACCTGAATGATCTTGCCGATCTTCATGGGACCCACTGCAGGAGCACGGTTGGCAACATTGAAGTTGATGCTGTAATAGTTGTACTTCTCTTTGCCGGGAGCCGGTTCCTCGGCAGGGCAGCGCACCACTTTGGTCTTGTCTGCTTCGTTTTTGAACTGGTCATAACTGTTCGTTTTCCGCTGGATCCCCATATAGGGGGAAAGCTGCAGATACCAGGCGGGGAACCAGGTGGAGGCGTAATTGGGGTAATCATCTCTTGTCCGTGCCATGGGGAGATAATCTTTGTTGTCCATGTTGTACTGACTGCTCAGATGGCCCAGATTTTTAAGTTTATTGATACACTGGGCGGAGCGCGCCCTGTTCCGGGCCTGTCCCAGGGCAGGCAGAAGCATAGCGGCAAGAATGGCGATAATGGCGATAACGACCAACAGTTCAATCAGCGTGAACGCTGATTGAGTGAAGATGTGAAGATGTGAAGAGCTTTTTTTGCATCCGCAAAAAAACCGTGAAGTGCGCCCTTGCGGGCGTGAGGATGTGTTGTTTTTTGTTTTAGAGAGACACTTCTGTTGTGCAGCAGCAGCCAGCAATTCGATCAGAGTAAACTTTTTCTTCATTTTTTCTCCTTTTTGAGTTGTATCAATGCTGTGTATCTGTTTCACATCTTAAAGCTGCCGGAGCGCCCCCGGACTGTGGAAAACTTTATGATCTCATCTCACCAGTTATCGTATTTGGGTTTGCGCGATTTCCAGAAAGTGTTATCGTAATCGACGGGCATCCTTTTCCGGGTAACGCTCATAACATTTCCCCCCGCCATAAGAACGTTGCAGGTCTGGGAGGGGTGGGGAAAGGCGATCTTGCCCTCAAGCAGTTTGGTGACACTTGCCTGTCCCTCGGCGATGGTTTCAAGGATGACGGCGTTTCTTGAGGGTTTTGGGAGCACATTGAGAGAAAACGTCGCCCAGGCATGATCTGTGGTCAATCCGATAAACCAGAGCGTCCACTTGCTTGTATCGGGTGGGATCTCCGTTTTTTCCCGTTCCGGACAGGCGAATTTGCTCCGGACGGGTTTGGCTTTCCAGGGGCTGCTGATACTGGCGAGGTTGACGACATTGTTGATGCCCATGTAGGGGGCGAGCATACCGTATTCACCGTACATGCCGCCGGGATTCAATCTTTCGCTGCCCCAGAAAGCGGTACTGTCGCTGGAGCCGGTGCCGTTCCAGTAGCGCATGTTCATGTTTTTATTGTCTTCAACATACTGGGAGTATCCCTTGGCGATGTTGCCGAAGTTGCTGAGGCAGATGGCAAATTTTCCCCGCCGCCGCGCCTGCTGCAGGGCAGGCAGAAGCATTCCGGCGAGGATGGCGATAATGGCGATGACGACCAACAGTTCAATAAGGGTGAATTTCCGTTTCATAATGTTGTTTTTTGTAGAGAACCTTGTTATTTTTTCAGATTTTCAAGCATACGGATGCTTTCAAGAGCTTTTCTGTGCATGGCGGCGAACTTCTCAAAGGATTCCCCCTGCTGCAAGGCGCCGGGCGCGGGAGCTTTGCCTTTGAAATATCCCGGTTTGAATCCCGGCAGGGGGGCATACTTTTTCCCGCCTGAGACGAAGGGTTTTGAAATATCGATCCCGGCGCCGTTGGCAGGTGAATCAGGCGCAAGAGAGAGATCCGGCAGCCCGGGGAGCGCCTTTTTGTTCCAGAGTTTTTCCGCCCCTTTGGTGTCAAGAACTTTATTCACCTGTGCCACTTTGGGGTCGCTCCTTTTGACAGGATCGTCACCGGGGAAGGAATAAAGGAGATTGGGCGCCGTCAGTTCGTGGTCGGTTGTGCTCAGGCGTCCGCTGTCCTTGAAAATGTTGTTGACGATGAAAAAGGGCAGCGCCATGCGGAATCTCAGGGGCAGAGTTTCAAAGTCAATGGGGATATAGCGGTTGCTGCCGCCCCAGAAGGTGTTGTGATAGATGTAAAATTTCCCGGCATCCACAGGGGCGGGGGGATTCTTTTTGTAACGGTAGCGCTTTCTGCCCCATTTGTTGATAAAGGGTTCAAAGTTGACGCCGTCGGCGCGGGTCATGTATGAGGAACAGTGAACATAGCCGTGGCCGCCTGCGTTGGGCGCCTGAACGAAAAGGTTGCCGTAATGGTACTCTTCGCGGCGGGCGCGTTCATGGCGCAGAGTGTGGATCCGCAGGGGGATACCGCAGTTCATGATGATATTGCCGTAATAGTGCCCTCTGGAGCGGGCGCCGGTACAGAGTCCCACACTTGACATTTCCCGGATCACATTCCCCGCCACCTCGGTGCCGATGCCCACGGCGTCGATGCCGATGAGTCCCTTGAGAATGATATTGTCAAGGATCTTTGTGTTTTCTCCGTGATCCCAGACGCTGCAGTCGGCGGAGGTCCCGGTGCCGATGATGTGTTTGAAAATACGGTAAAGCACCCCGCCGCGCATATCATTGTCGCTCCGCAGCTGAAAGAGGTCGTTGCGGATGAATCCCGCTGTGAGGACGCAATTCCTGACGGTGGTGTTTTTGACAGTGGGGGCAACAGTGATACGGCTGTTGCCGTGCATGAGCAGAGAGTTCTCAACGGTGATGTGAGCGCTTTTGCCCCCCAGCACAAACTGGATGCGGGAGTTGCGGACGTGGAGATCTGTGAACTTCAGATGGGAGACATTATACAAGGTGAAAGCCACGCCGTAAGAGACGGCGAAACGGTGATCCCGTGGGGTGGAGCCGTCGGCAAAGCGCACATAGAGGACTCCGTCGCGCCAACCTGAGATCACATTTTTGATCACCGGCCAGAAAAGTTCCTTGCGGCCCCTGAAAAGTTTATGGGAAACCCGGGTATTGACTCCCAGACGGAAATAGTCCATACCGGAAAAGGTCTTACCCCAGAGAACATTTTCATCCACCACATCCGGGATCTTCTGTTTCCCGGGGGGCAGTTTCATGGTTCTGGCGTTGATATAGGCGATCATGGAGCCATCCATCATCACCACATCCGGACGCTTTGCAAGAGGGGTTTTCCACACATCTTTTCCGGCCTCGGGGGCGGGAGTCCACTTTTCAACGGCGGTTCCGGGGGCCTCAATGATGGAAAGATACTCCCCCTTGCTCCCTCTGGAGCCTTTGAAGATGACAGGCGCCTTCTCTGTTCCTGATGTTTTGACAAGCACATGCTCCCGGTAGACACCGGGGCCGATCAGCACAGTATCCCCCGGTTTGGCGGCTTGGGCGGCATGGCGGATCGTGGCAAAAGGAGCCTTTTCACTCCCCGGATTTTTATCATCTCCACCGGGGGAAACGTGAAGGACAGCTCCCGCCGCCTGAGAAAAAGGCATAAAAAGCCCGATCAAAAGTACCGGAATATAACAAAGACTCTGACTCAATGCCGACTTTTTCATGCTGCATGATCCCTGTGCTTACAGTGTCCTGATTTCAGGCATTTCCGTCCCTCCCGGAATTTTCATCGTGATCAGGAATGGGAAATAATATACTCTTGCGCTGTGTAAATTACAAGAGTGATAAAAAACTTTTCCGGATTTTTTCAGTTTCCACTTCTCACTCTCTGTTCCGGAACGGCCCCCGAATCCTGCTTGAAGAAAGCTGAAAAAAGTTCTGCCATGGTGCCGTTTTGAAATACCCGGTATTTTCCCGGGTACCATCCTTTCCGGCATGAGAAAAGATCCTGTTATTTCAAACTTCGGGATATTCAACCAGCATGGTCACAGGACCGTCGTTGTGGATCTCAAGTTGCATATCCGCGCCGAATATGCCTGTTTCCACTTTAACGCCTCTGGCTCTGAGTCTTTTGATAAAATATTCATACAGGGGTTCAGCATGTTCCGGACGTGCCGCCGCATCAAAGGAGGGACGGCGTCCTTTGCGGGTGGCGGCGTAGAGCGTGAACTGTGAAACAAGCAGTATACTGCCGCCGATATCTTCAAGACTTTTGTTCATCTTGCCGTTTTCATCTTCAAAAATACGCAGATCAACACACTTGTCAGCCACGAAGTCGGCATCTTTTTCAGTATCGGTATGGGTGACGCCCAGCAGGATGACCAATCCCTGTTCAACAGCACCGTTTACTTTGCCGTCAATGGTGACACTGCCTTTTTTGACTCGCTGTACCAAAGCACGCATAATGGCTCCTTGTAAAAAACTTCCGTTCCTCCCTGAAAAGGAGAAACGGAAGTCATCTTGCTTTAACGGATCATCAATCCAGTTTGCAATCCTTGAGGGACATGAACTTCTTGGAAAAGAGTTCGCATCCGCCTTCCTGGATGACGCAGCCGCGTTCCCAGCGCAGACCGTATCCGTCACCGGAGAAGAAGGTGTCGATCTGATAGGTCATGTTGGGTTTGAGTTTGTAGTTGCTGGTGGTTTCGATCCAGGGAGATTCGGTTTCCATGATGCCGAGGCCGTGGACAGGACCGTAGAGCATGTAGTCGCCCCATCCCTGATCGATACCCCACTGGGTGTAATCCTTGGCGATGCTGGCGGCGTCGGCGCCTGCCTTCATGAGCTCAAAGGTGTACTTGTGGGCGCGGAGACCGAACTCAACCAGAGCCATCTGGGCCTTGGGCAGCTTGCCGAAGTAGACGGGGAGACCGATGGAGCTGCTGTAACCGCCCACACGGGCGCCGATGTTCAGCTGGATGATCTCATTCTTTTTCAGTTTGGCGGAGGTGGGACGGCTGATACCGTTGCTGGTGCGGTCGCCGCCGAAGCAGTAGAGGCTGTGACCTTCGTATTCACCGCCGTTGGCGTAGATCTCGCGCTGGGCGATACCGATGGCCTGGAACTCGGTCATGCCGGGTTTGATCTCGTTGAGCATGGCCTGAACAGCCTTTTCAGCCACTTTGAAGGCTTTGCGGTGGCAGGCGAGTTCGTTTTCGCTCTTGATCCAGCGCAGTTCTTTGAAGACATCATCAGCCTTGACCAGTTCCACACCGGGGAGCTGGGCAGCCAGAGCGTCAAGGGTGGGTTTGGTCATGACAGCGGTGCCGACGAGTCCGAGTTTCTTCAGTTTTTTCTTGCCCATGGCGGCCTTGGCGACAACGTCAAAGGTGGAAAGGGGAATGCCGGGGTAGTCGGGTTCGGCGGATTCGCGGTAGTTGAGCATGAGCATCACGTTGGGCAGCACGCTGCGTCCGCGGGCATATTTTTCGCTCTCAGGGCCGATGAGCAAAATAGCGTCGCCGGTAGCGGGAACGAAAACACCGGCCTGTTCAAAGGTGGGCCAGTATTCAGAGAGATAACGGACATTGGCGAAGTCGGATTCAGTTCCGTGGACCAGACAGGCGTCAAGACCTGCTTTTTTCATATTGGCCTGGAACTTGGCAATACGGTCAAAGTATTCCTGTGTCGGGATCTTCATGTTTTTTTCTCCTTAAAAGGTTTATTGGGTTTGGTTATAAAAACTTTTTCAGTCAACAGTGATATCGCCTGCCTGATAAAATTCGTAGCCCTCTTTCTGGAGCATTTCGATCATACGCTCAAACTGGATGGCGGAGTATTCGCCGCAGTTCTTGATGATGAAGGGATCAGGCAGCACAGCGCCTTCCCCGGAGTGGATGAGCCCTTCGGGCATCTTGGCGAACTCCCAGGGGTGGGCGTAGAAGCAGAGGAAGGGCTCGGTATTGCGTTCAGCGCAGTACTTGCTGTAGCCTTCAACGTGTTTCATAACGGCTTCGGCGTTTTCGGTCCTCCACAGGGGCCACTGGTCCATATCTCTGCCGTACTGGTCTTTGGACTCCATGGAAAGGTCGGCAAAGTTGGGGATCTCGACCAGCTTCATATCGCCCTTTTTGGTCCAATCGTCGGCGCTGGGATGGTAGGGAACAAGCTGTTCCTTGTAGAAGTACATAGGATAGGTGGCATCTGCCTTGTAGTTCAACCTTTCAAGGGCGCGCACCACCTGGGTGGAGCCGAAAAGCCGGGGGCAGCGGAAACTGGTGGGGTGGACTCCGGCAATATCTTCAACGATCCGGGTGCAGAGTTCAATACGGTGCTCCACCTCTTCGGGCAGAATGGGCAGCATTCCGGGGATCTCAAACAGAGAATCGCCGATAGTTTCGTGGAAAAGGGTGTGGCATCCGATCTCATGACCGGCATTTTTGACCATCTTCACCATATCGGGGTTCTTCTGAGCGGAGTCCGCCGTAAAGAAGAATGTGGCGGTGACGCCTCTGCGGTCAAGGATCTCAAGGATCCGGGGGGTGCCGATGCGGAACCCGTCATAGAAACTGGTCCAGCTGCCGATGTCGGTTTCCATATCAAAACCGAGAACTGTACGGATTTTTGACATTTTTACATACTCCTTGTGTCAATATCGTACGGGGCGTTTTTACACTTCCCCGTAAAGAGATTCGTTTTTCCGTAAGATATCACCACTTTGCGTAAATTGCAAATCCATAAAGAGTTTTTTTTTGCAAAAGAGTCTTGATTTCTTTGCAGAATCTCTTATCTTGATTGTTACGGGACCGGAATCAGCCGGAACCGGGAAAGAGGAGGAGCTTATTTTATGAATCTGCTTGCCAAAAGGGAAAACGATCTGCCTGTGGAACTGGAACACACCTTCCCCGGAGTGGAGGAGTTTTTCCGCAGTGTCTTCGGACCTCTCACACCTGAAGTGCTTCACCACCAGCACAGCACCTGGGGCCCTGTCCACGATCTGAGGGTGGATGAAAAGGAGCTGACGCTTCTTTTCGCCTGTCCCGGACACAAGGTGGAGGACTTTGATGTGGAGATCACCGGCAATCTCATCAGCGTCAAGACCTGCTGCGACTGCGAAAAGGATCACTCAGACGAAAAGCATAATTACATGTTCAAAGAACGTTCGTGCATGAGCTTTGAAGAGTCGCTCCATCTGCCCGTCAAAGTGGTGGGTGCCGAGGCAAAGGCCTCTTACGAAAACGGTGTTCTCAAGGTGGTGATCCCCCGGAAACTGGAAAAGAGCGCCGCCAAACGCACCATCAAAGTGAGCAACGGCAGATAAGTGTTGAAAAAAGAGGAGAAAAAAATATGAAAAACAACGATATAAAAGAAAAAAGCACTGCTCCTGAATTTGTGACGCTCCGCCCCCCGGCGGATGTGGAAGATACACCTTCGGGAGTTGAGATCGCCTTTGAAATGCCGGGAGTCAAAAATTCAGACATCACCATCGAAGCGGGCAACGGCATGTTGAAGATCGAAGGCAAAAGCGCCTTGCAGCGCAAAGGGATGCCGGTGGTTTTCAAGCGTTCCTTCTACATCTCAGATGCTGTTGATGTGGAAAAGATCAGGGCAAGCGCCAAAGACGGGGTTCTGACCCTTTCTCTGCCCAAGGCTGAACACGCCATTCCCCGCAAGATCACTGTCAGCTGATCCGGCGGAAGCGTAAAATGAAACGTCCGGCAGGTGCTTTGCCGGACGTTTTTTTCACTTGTCAAACTTATAGGCGTCGAAAATGCACTCAGGATCAATGGCTGAAGCAACCGTCAGTCCGGCAAATCCGGTGGCCTGCAGACAGAAGCTGGGTTCAGATTCGTCTGCCATGACCGCAAGGATATGAGCTTTCAGAGGATGACAGAGGAACTTCTGTCCTTTTTCCACACAGCGGCGCAGATCCGCCCGATCCTCAATGTGGTTGAGGTAATAAGCAAAGAGATGGGGGATCCCGCAGCATTTGGCAGCCTGCCAGAAAAATCCCACGATATCGTGTCCGCTGTCGCCGTAATCGCCGTGTTCGATGTGATCCAGATTACAGCGGCACATATTGAACCACTCCCGGTTTTCGGGCCACCGTTTCAAAAGATCCTTTTCGATCCACTGGGTCACTCTTTCTTCGATCCTCTCTTTGACGGCTTGATCTTTGGTGACATAATGTGTCCAGATCAGTCCCTCAAGCATGTAATAGATCCGGCTGTAATCCCCCACCAGATTGTGATGGTCGGGTTGGGGATAGACAGTGAAGCGGATGGGCACGCCGCAGGGATGCCAGTGGTCGCACTGGAACATGGCAAAGCGCTCCGCGTTGCGGATATAGCGCTCTTCGCCCGTCAGCAGCGTAAAGGCGGCAAAGGCGGAACAGACATTGATCGCCATGGAGTAGGGCGCATTGAGTTTTTGTCCCTGCCAGATGCCGTTGCCGTAAGAGCCGTCGGGCAGTGCCCAGAGGGGGACCCAGCAGTCCAGCCACTTGCGGGCGGCGGCGATGTAACGGGAGCGGCGCTCCGGATCGGCAGCAAAGGCACCCTGAAGCAGTCCGTGGATATTGGAGCCGTTATCAGCGATGTTGATATTGCCGGTACGCAGCAGTTCTTCTATTTCCTCCTGAGTCATTTCCTCCCCCAGTCTGCCCCGGTGGTTGGCGGTAAAGGCGCCGTTGGGGAGCTGTTCGCCGATATAGCGGTCCATCTGGCGCCATGTCCATTGAGCGTAGTCGGGGCGGTTCAGCAGTTTTGCCCCCAGCAGCAGCGTGCGGAGCGGATAAAAGAGACGGTACCAGGAGTAGCCGAGAAGATGATCGTATTGGGGCAGTTGTGAGACGATCCAGTCGCAATAGGTTTCCAGAGCCTCATGGGGAGTCAGCTGTTCATAACGTATTTTCATAAATATCTCCTGTGACTTGATAACATTTCACATAAACAAAAAAAGAAGTGCGCCCTCTTTTCAGAGGTATTTGCAGCACTTCTTTAATCATATTGCAGTTTTCAGCTGCGGGTACGGTTGTCAACCACCCGCTTGGCTTTGCCTTCGCTGCGGGGGAGGGTTCCGGGAGCTCTCAGAGCGATGGCGATACGGATACCTGTCACAGACTCCACCATAGCGGAAACCTGACGGCGGAAGGGCTCCTGATTTTCGCCCAGCTCGTTGAATTTTTCCTGTGAAAGTTCAACTTCAACAGCCACATTGTCCATGCCTCTGTTGTCGTTGGTCAGAGTGATGAGGTAGTTGGGAGTGGTTCCCCTGACGCTCAAAAGCGCCGCCTCGATCTGTGAGGGGAAGACGTTCACGCCCCGGATGATGAACATATCATCGCTGCGTGAAGAGATGCGGTCGATCCTGCGGATCGTTCTGCCGCAGGCGCAGCGTCCGGGGATGATCCGGGTCAGGTCGCGGGTGCGGTAGCGGATCATGGGCATGGCGTACTTGCTCAGAGTGGTCAGTACCAGTTCGCCGTATTCGCCGTCGGGGAGTGATTCACCGGTATCGGGATCAATGATCTCAGGGTAGAAGTGATCCTCATAAACGTGGAGTCCGCTGTGGCAGGGACACTCAATGGCGACACCGGGACCGATGATCTCAGAAAGTCCGTAGATGTCAAATGCCTCGATACCGGCGTTTTCCTCAACATATTTACGCATACCTGCGGTCCAGGGTTCGGCGCCGAAAATACCGGCGCGGATGGGCAGTTCACGCAGGTCGATGCCGCTCTTGGCGGCCTCGTCGATCATGTGGATGAAGTAACTGGGCGTGCAGCAGATGGCG
Organism: Lentisphaeria bacterium; assembly: GCA_017507125.1. Classification (GTDB taxonomy): domain Bacteria; phylum Verrucomicrobiota; class Lentisphaeria; order Victivallales; family Victivallaceae; genus UBA1784. Next base: position 10,706 of record JAFWBQ010000119.1, on the reverse strand, counting down.
TTGACACCGAAGTCGCGCATAAGCATGATCTGGCGGCGGGTGTTGCCGCCGGAAGTGGGAACCACCGTGGCGCCCAGATCTTCAGCGCCGTAGTGGGCGCCCAGACCGCCGGTGAAAAGTCCGTAACCGTAAGAGATCTGGACGATATCAGAGTTGGTCAGTCCGCAGTTGGCAAGAGCGCGGTGGACGACTTCAGTCCACACTTTAAGATCCTCTTTGGTGTAGGCGACCACGATGGGTTTGCCGGTGGTTCCGCTTGAGGCGTGGAGCCGCACCACTTCGGACTGGGGAACAGCAAGAAGTCCGAAAGGATAGGTGTCGCGGAGATCCTGTTTCACCATGAAGGGGAGTTTTTCCACATCGTCAAGGCTCTTGATGGAGTCAGGAGTGAGATTGTATTTTCTCATCCGGTTGCGGTAGAACTCCACATTGTTGAAGGCATGGCGGATGATCTTTTTCATCCGGTCAAGCTGCATGACCTCAAGATGATCGGCATCAATGAAGTCCATTGCGTAAAGGTTTGATTTCTTTTCCATAGTGTTAAAATGCTTCCTTCAATTACATTGCATCAGCGGAACATTTCCTGCAGCCATGCGGCACGGTTGCTGGTGATGGCATCCACCTTGAGGTCAAGGTATTTCTTTGCCGTGTCGGGGGTATCAACGGTCCAGACGGCGAAGCTGAATCCGGCAGCGCGGATGGCTGCCACATACTCTTCGTCGATATTGTCTGCAAAACGGATATCCACGCCGTCAGCGTGACAGGCTTTGAGTCTTTCGATGACAACGTCAGCGTCGGGGACGGGGTTGCCCCCCACCAGCAGCAGAGCCTTGCGTTCAGGGGCAAGTTCCTTATAGAACTTCACCACAGCGTCGTCAAAGCAGATCATGACGATCTGCTCCTGAGGCACATCAGAGTTGTCGATGATGCGGATCAGTTCGGGAGCCATGTTGAGATCGCCTTTTTTGATCTCCACATAGTATTCGCGCCCTTCGCCCAGGTAGGGAAGCGTATCAATAAAGAGGGGGATGCGGGTCCCTTCATACCCTTTTTTGCCGTTGGAAACATCAATGCACTGCAATCCGGCAAAGGAACTTTCGGAGACGCTTGCCTTGATAAAGTTTCCGGAGACTCTCCCGGTATCGCCGTCATGATTGCAGACGACTTTACCGTCATTGGTAAAGTAGATATCGCACTCCATGCCGTCGGTTTTCTTTTCCTGTGACAGGCGGAATGCCGGCACAGTATTTTCCGGAGCGTCATAAGACTCTCCCCGGTGAGAGATCCATTTGGTTGCCATAATGATAAAAACTCCTTAAAAAAACAACAATTGGCTATAAGATAGCACAGTTTTTCTGATTTTTCCACCATCCATTGTCAAAAAAGTGAAGAAAGTTCTCTTTTTGTGTAAAAAGGGATTGAAAACAGCCTGTTTACAGATTATCTTAAATAGCACTTTGCAACTGCGACACAGTATCAGGAAAGGAAAAAAGATGAAAAAGTATTTTTTTGTACTTCTTCTCCTTGCGGCGGCGGCGCTGACAGGGGCGGAAAAGATGACCGTCTGTCTGAGGGGCAATGCCCTTTACATGCGGAGTTCATGGGATGAAAAAACCGACCTCCTCCGTATTTGCGGACTGGGAGGGAACAAACAGTTCAATTACTCCTACTCCGCTCTGGTGGATAAAAAGATCCCCGACAGCGACATCATGCTGAAAGGGAAATATTACGGACGTTTCCACTGGTGCGGGGACTCCACCGGCGTCATGCACAGCTACCCAGAAGCGCCCCGGAAAGGAGTCTATATCCTCAGCGGCAACCACGGATACGGCGGCTCTGAGATCACCATGCCCGGTCACGGATACACCAAAGCCGACATCGGCAAAAAATTTGATGAGACCCACTGGATCTGCAAAGTTCCCTCAAAAGATAAGTTCTGCGTTCTGCCTGCCATCAGAAAGGCGGCGGTTCCCAAAGCCACGGCGGTGAAAGCGTTCAACAACTTTCAGGCGACCCGGACTTTGAGCCGCGTCTATCTGCTGGATGGGAAACCTTTCCCCCAAAACAAGATCCTCAAGGGCACCGAAGTGACCGTTATCGAAAAGACCGGCATCTGCACCTTTGACGCGCTTATGGCAACTGGACTGCAGCATGACAAGGTCAATGACTTCTACTGCGTCTGGGATTACGTCTACAACTTCTATCCAAACGGATCCTGCCGTGCAGAGTGCAAAATCACTCTCACTTGCGACCTCAATATCATGGGGATCTCCACCATGCAGGACAGCGACATGGAAATGGGAAAAACCTATGACTTCTACGAAAAATATATTCCTAAAGTCAAGAAGTTCCAGCTCTCAGAGAAGAGTCCGGGTAAAGGGGCTCAGGTTTTTCTGCGCAAGAATGGCAAAATCGTTGCCGACACCCGTCCCTATGATTTTGAGGGCGTGCAGGATATGACCTTCAAGCGCCGGGGCAAAACTGCAGAGAACCCCCGCTTTGAGATCGCCGTCAAAGGGGGATTCGTTGATCCCGCCGACCTCCCCGACCGCTGGATCGAATTCATGGGCAAAGTGGAAAAGGGCAAAAGAGTCCGCAAGATCGGCAACGTGCTGGGACTTGACCCCACTGTGGGCGCTCTGAAACACTCTGAACGTGCCAAAAACCGCCTTGCATTCATCATTCCCGCATGGAACAAAACTTATCCCGCCCACTTTGCACCCGGAAAAAAAATCGTCCCCCGTGGAACCGTCTTTGAAATGACAGGCTACCGCTGCTACTTCAACCCCGAAAAGATCGGCGATGCCACAGCTCTTTTTGTGATCCCTCAGAAAGAAGGTTCAAGAGTTTACGCCGATTTCCACAAGAGTGTAAAGGATTATGTTCTGCCTTTCGCTCCTGACGCCAAAACGGTGATCCTTGAAAAGAGTGCCGGCCTCACCCTTAAAGGCAATAAACTTTCAGTTGCGGCACCATACGGCAGGATCGTCGTGGAAGTCCGCTGAAAAAAAGATAACGAAGGAGAAAATATAACATGAAAAAATTTATCTTTGCCGCACTTTTTGCCGCGGCAGCAGTCATGGTGCCGCTTCAGGCCCAACCGCGTTATGACCGTTCCGGCAAAAAAGTGATCCACGAAATAACAGGCTCCAACGTCAGGATCGTTCTCCAGAACACCTCTCCTGTGACCGCATTTGCGGCGGAGGAGCTGCAAACGTTCCTCTCACAGATCCTGGGCAAACAGATCCCTGTTGCCAAAACCCCCGGCAGCGCTTACAACATCTATGTGGGTTCCGGTGCCTTTGCCGACTCTCTGAAGCTGGATCTCAAATCCCTTACACGGGATGGCTTTTACATCAAAAGCTCCGGCAAAAACATTGTGATCGCCGGCAGAGACGACCCCAAAGCCAACATCAAATGGTCCATTCAGCGGGGGGGCGCGTGGAGTTTCCACTTTGAGCGCGCCACTCTTTTCGGCGTCTACGAGTTTCTGGAGCGCTTCTGTGGCGCAAGATTCTATTTCCCCGGCGAACTGGGAACGGTCGTCCCCCGCAAAAAGAGCCTGAAACTTCCTGAGATCGATCTTTCTGAACGCCCCGACATGCCCCACAGACGCTACTCCTCTTTCTGGGACGGCGAATACTTTGAGGGCGAAAACCGCAAAGCCACCATCAATCCTGCCAAAAACATCAACCTTCTGCGTCTGCGCGGTGAAACAGCTTATCTCCCCTGCTGTCACGGTATGAACGGCAACAAGCTGCTCCAGCGCTTCGGCAAGAGCAATCCTGAATACTTTGCTCTCACCCGCAACAACATCCGCCGGAACGATCCTGATATCCACTTTGCGGGCCACATCTGCTTTTCAAGCAACGTCATCGAAGAGCTTTATCAGGATCTGAAAGCCTATCTCACCGGCAAGGATGCCTCCACCCGGAACATTCTCCAGAGAAACGGCAAACCCGGCTGGACCATTTCCACATTCCACAAACCCTATGTCGATGTCATGCCCCAGGACAGCTTTTTCCCCTGCCAGTGCTCCAAGTGCAAGGCACGGTATGAGATGGAAAAAGGCAGAGAGGGTATGGCTTCAAAGATGGTCTGGGGCACTGTCAACGCCTGGGCAAAACGGATGAAAGCCGAGGGTGTCCCCGGCAAACTGAGCATGATGGCTTACTGGCCCTACCGCTCCATTCCTGAAGAAAAACTTGAGGACAACATCGTGGTGATGCTGGCGCAGCGGGGTCCCTGGCAGACTCAGCCTGAAGCCATCGCCGCCGATCTGGATCTTCTGAAAAAGTGGACTCAGAAACTCAATGCAAAAGTCCATGTCTGGAACTACGCCAACAAGGTTTCCACCCAGTCCCTTCCCGGTATCCCCGCCTGGACGCCTCTGGCCGTGGGCAGATACTACCAGAGCTGCGCCCCCTATATTTTCGGCGGATTCATGGAGTCCGAGTGCGACCGGTTCCTCTATTTCGCTCTGAACCACTACATCTACTGCAAAGTCTCCTGGAACTCCAACATGGACTACAAAGGCGCCATGGATGAGTTCTACAAACTCATGTTCGGCGGCGCTTCAAAAGAGATGCAGTCCATCATGACCGATTTTGAAAACATCTGGCTCCACAAGATCACCGGCAGAGTCATCAACTCCGACATCGGACCTGTGGCAAGTATTCCCTCTGACAACGAGATCTGGAACACCATCTACTCCCCCAAATTCCTGAATGATCTTGAGGCCCGGTTCAACGCCGCACTGAAAAAGGTGAAAGCAAACTCCCTTGAAGCACGGCGCATCGAATTGTTCCGCAGGGAGTTTGTGAAACCTCTGCGCGCCGCCTCAAAGAACTATCTTGACCGCAGTTCCGCTGTCAACAGCTTTTCTCTGACCACCGGGAAAAAGGTCTCTCTCATCCCCTTCGGCAAAGCCACCGGCGAAACGGTGAAGACCTCTGTTTCCGCCGCCTATACCCAAGATGCCCTTGAAGTGACCTTTGAGTGTGAAGAACCTGAGATGCAGCAGCTCATTTCCCCCAAACGCCGTCCTGATGATCCTGATTTGTGGCGCGACAGCTCTGTGGAGCTTTTCCTGGATCCCGCCGGGGACGGCAAGGTCTATTATCAGCTTCTTGCCAACTGCTCCGGTTCTCTGACCGACCAGCGTTACCGGGTCTTCGGCAAAAAGGGGGTACCTGACATCAAGTGGAACTCCAACGCCAAAGTCACTGTTGTGAAACAGGCCAAAGGCTTCACAGTGAAGATCGCCATTCCTTTGAGCAGTCTTCCCGGTCTGAAACGCTCCGGATTCCCCATCAACTTCTGCCGCAACCGTGTCCTTGCCAAACAGGGAACGTGCCATGCTCTCTACATCTGGAGTCCCTACGCCAAGGGGTTCCACGATCTGGAAAACTTCGGCAAGCTGATCGACGCCAAAGAAGAACTGATCCTTGACGGCTCCTTTGATACCCTGAAAAAACACGGCAAGACCAACACCCACTGGGGACACTACATCAAGGGCGTCTATCACGGATGGATCGCTCAATCCTACAAGGCTCAGGGCGACCGGGCAGAGTATGACAACAAGGTTTTCTTCTCAGCTCCGGGATCATTGAAACTCTTTGCCAACTCCGGCAAAAGTTTCATGCTGACCCAGTATTTCCGATTCAAGTTCAAACCCAACACCCGCTACCGTCTGAAGTGCGTGGCGAAACTTGAAAATGTGAAACCCGTCAAACGGGGCGGCGGTTTCGGACTCAACATCTGGGATGACCGGAACCACTTCTTCCCTGAAAAGAATCTGGTCAACGGCAGCTGCGGCTGGACAAGCTGGAGTTTTGAGTTCACCACTTCTGCGAAGGTCCACGAAAGCAAAGTCTCTTATTTCCGTGTGGGACTTTTCAACGCTGTCGGCACCGTCTGGGTGGATGATATTTCTCTTATGGAAGTAAAATAAGATCAAAAACAGTCAGTTCCGGCGCAGACCGCAGCTGCCGGAACTGAGTTTTCAAATAAAGCGGCATTTGGCGCAGGTGAGTTCTGAAAGTTCTTCTTTGAACCGGGACTCATCTGCTTCTTTTATTTCGCCGGAGAGGGTGACGGCGGCGCCGAACTCTTCTGCAAGAACCGTGAAACCGTGGGCTTCAAAAAGGCGTTTGGCCTGTTCGTAGTAATTATAGGGCAGCACGATGCCGAAACGGGCCATGGGGAGCAGTTCGCAGGTGACGGCATTTTCCAGTGCCAGCCGGGCGCAGTCAGAGTAGGCGCGGACCAATCCCCCTGTGCCCAGCTTTGTTCCTCCGAACCAGCGGGCGGCGGTGACGATCACATTGGTAAGTCCGCTGCCTTTGAGGACCGCCAGCATGGGGCGTCCGGCGGTGCCTGAAGGTTCACCGTCATCGGAGCACCCCATCACATTTCCCTGAGGACCTGTGATAAAGGCGTAGACGATATGTCCGCCGTTGTCATACTTTGCCTTTTGGGCGTGCCAGATCGCCCGGGCGCCTTCGGGTGTATCCACCGGGATGGCTTCGGCTACAAAACGGGAGTTTTTGACTGTGAACTCCGCAAGAGCAGGTTGTTTCAAGATAAGCATAATATATATAATATAGTCTCAGGAAGGAGCTTTTTCAAGGTGTGTCACACCTTTGGCACACTGTGTCACAGGGATGTGTCATGGCACACAAGGTGTGACAATTTGGCACAAATCCCCATTTTTTTAACTGTTTTCGCCCCTCCTTTCAATGTTGGCACGGTTTTTGCTTACATGTTTTTGCAAAACAATAAAAACAAATGGGAGCCCCCATTGAAAAGGGCTTCCGGAACATGAAGGAGATTCAATCATGGCTAAAATTCTCGGTATCGACCTCGGAACCACCAACAGCTGCATGGCTGTCATGGACAACGGTGAATACAAGATCATCCCCAACGCCGAAGGCGCCCGGACGACCCCTTCCATCGTCGCTTTCACCAAGAACGGTGAGCGTCTGGTGGGCCAGACCGCCAAGCGTCAGGCTGTGACCAACCCCAAAAACACCATCTTTTCCATCAAGCGTCTGATGGGCCGGAAATATGCCGAAACCCAGCGCGAGCGTGATCTTGTGCCTTACGAGATCGTCAGCGCTCCCAATGGCGACGCTCATGTGCAGGTGGGCGACCGGAGCTACTCTCCTCCGGAAATTTCCGCAATGATCCTCCAGAAGCTGAAAACCGATGCTGAAGCCTTCCTGGGCGAAACCATCACTCAGGCTGTGATCACTGTTCCCGCCTACTTCAACGACAGTCAGCGTCAGGCGACCAAAGATGCCGGTAAGATCGCCGGTCTCGAAGTCCTGCGTATCATCAACGAACCCACCGCTGCCGCTCTTGCCTACGGACTTGACAAGAAAAGCGACGAAACTATCGCTGTTTACGACCTTGGCGGCGGTACCTTTGATATCTCCACCCTTGAACTGGGCGACGGCGTCTTTGAAGTGAAAGCCACCAACGGCGACACCATGCTGGGCGGCGATGACTTCGATCTGCTCATCATCAACTACCTTGCCGACGAGTTCCAGAAAGAGAACGGCGTGGATCTGCGTGCGGATGCTCAGGCTCTCCAGCGTCTGAAAGAGGCGGCTGAGAAAGCCAAATGCGAGCTTTCCAGCTCCATGAGCTCCGACATCAATCTCCCCTTCATCACCATGAACGCCTCCGGTCCTGTCCACATGAACATGACCCTTTCCCGCGCCAAGCTGGAGCAGCTCTGTGATCCTCTTCTTGAGCGCACCCGTATCCCCTGCCTCAATTGCATGAAGGATGCTGACGTCACCACATCCGACGTGAAAGAGGTGATCCTTGTGGGCGGTATGACCCGTATGCCCAAAGTTCAGGAAACAGCCAAAAATATCTTCGGCAAAGATCCCAACAAGGGCGTCAACCCCGACGAAGTCGTGGCTGCCGGTGCCGCCATCCAGGGCGGTGTGCTGGGCGGTGAAGTCAATGACGTGCTGCTTCTTGACGTGACGCCTCTGTCACTGGGTATCGAAACCATGGGCGGCGTCATGACCAAGCTCATCGAGCGGAACACCACCATTCCCACCCGTAAGAGCGAGATCTTCTCCACCGCCAGCGACAACCAGCCCGCCGTGGATGTCCGCGTCCTTCAGGGTGAGCGCGAAATGGCAAACGCCAACAAACAGCTGGGTATCTTCAAACTTGACGGTATCGCCCCCGCCCCCCGCGGCGTGCCCCAGATCGAAGTGACCTTTGATATCGACGCCAACGGCATCCTCCATGTCACCGCCAAAGACAAAGGCACCGGCAAGGAGCAGAACATCACCATCACCGCCTCCAGCGGTCTGAGCGACGCTGAGATCGAGAAGATGGTCAACGAAGCCAAGGCACACGCCGATGAAGACAAGGCACTGAAAGACAAGGTCGAAACCAAGAACCGTGCTGACTCCATGGTCTATCAGCTTGAAAAGCAGATCAATGAGTTCGGCGCCAAGGTTCCTGCCGAAGTCAAGAGCGAACTGGAAACCAAACTTGAAGCTCTCAAGAATGAGATCAAGAACGACAATACCGAAGGCATGAAAGCCAAGATGCAGGAGCTTGAACAGCTCGCCATGAAGATGGGCGAAGCTGTCTACGCCCAGCAGCAGGCCGCCGGAGCCGGCACTCCTCCGCCCCAGGGCGACGCCGGCAACGGTCCCAAGCCCGCCGGTGACGATGTGATCGACGCTGAAGTTGTCAAGTAAGAGAAAGATGAGAACACCGGGTCTGAACTGCTTCGAAAAGGTTCAGACCTGTTACTGCAAAAAATTTTAACGGGAACAATCCCAAAACAACTCATAAAAGGAGAATTAAAAAATGGCTAACATCCAACCCCTCGGCGACCGCGTCCTGCTGGAGCTCTGCGAGAACAAGGAACAGATGAAGGGCGGTATCTTCATCCCCGATTCCGCACAGGAAAAACCCCAGGAATTCCGCGTTGTCGCTCTCGGTACCGGCAAGAACGATGACAACGGCAACAAGATCCCCTTTGACGTTAAAGTGGGTGATATCGTTCTGACCAGCCGTTACGGCGGCACCGAAGTCAAAGTCGGTGACAAGGAATACAAAGTCGTCAATCAGGATGACATCCTCGCCATCGTCGGCTGAGCGTAAACAAAAAGTCAATTTCCAAGGAGAATTTTTATTATGGCTAAACAACTTATTTTTTCCGATGAAGCCCGTCGCGGCATTCTCGAAGGCGTGACCCTGCTTGCCAAGGCTGTCAAAGCCACTCTGGGTCCCAAGGGCCGCAACGTGGTTCTTGACAAGAAATTCGGCTCCCCCCAGATCACCAAGGACGGCGTCAGCGTCGCCAAGGAAATCGAACTGCAGTGCCCCTACGCCAACATGGGCGCCCAGATGGTCAAGGAAGTCGCCAGCAAGACCAATGATATCGCCGGCGACGGTACCACCACCGCCACCGTTCTCGCCGAAGCCATCTACCGCGAAGGTCTGAAGAACGTCACCGCCGGTTCCAACCCCATGGAACTGAAACGCGGTATCGAAAAGGCTGTTGAAGTCGTGGTCAAAGAACTGGCCGCCATCAGCGTGGGCGTCAGCGACAAAGTCGCTCAGGTCGCCACCATTTCCGCCAACAGCGACGCCACCATCGGCAACATCATCGCTGAAGCTATGGAAAAGGTGGGCCAGGACGGTACCATCACCGTTGAAGAAGCCAAGACCCTTGAGACCACTCTGGATGTGGTCGAAGGTATGCAGTTTGACAAGGGATATCTTTCTCCCTACTTCGTCACCAACGCCGAAACCATGGAAGCCGTTCTGGATGACTGCTACCTGCTGATCCACGAGAAAAAGATCAGCAACCTGAACGACCTGCTGCCCCTGCTGCAGTCTGTTGCCAAGGAATCCAAGCCCCTCCTCATCATCGCTGAGGATGTGGAAGGCGAAGCTCTTGCCACTCTGGTGGTCAACAAGATGCGCGGCATCCTGAACATCTGCGCCGTGAAGGCTCCCGGCTTCGGCGACCGCCGCAAAGCCATGCTCCAGGATATCGCCATCCTGACCGGCGGAACCTGCATCACCGAAGATCTGGGCATCAAGCTGGAAAATGTCACCATCGAACAGCTGGGTAAAGCCAAACGCGTCACCATCACCAAAGAAAACACCACCATCGTGGAAGGTGCCGGCACCAAGGAAGCCATCATGGGCCGCGTTGCTCAGATCCGCCGCGAGATCGCCGAAACCAGCAGCGACTACGACCGCGAGAAGCTCCAGGAGCGTCTTGCCAAGCTGGCCGGCGGTGTTGCCGTCATCAGCGTCGGTGCTGCCACCGAAACCGAAATGAAAGAGAAGAAAGACCGCGTGGATGATGCTCTGCACGCCACCCGCGCTGCTGTTGACGAAGGTATCGTCCCCGGCGGCGGTACTGCTCTGATTCGCGCTGCTGCCAAGCTCTCTTCTCTTGAGCTTACCGGCGACCAGGCCATCGGTGTTTCCATCATCGCCCGCGCCATTGAAGAACCCCTGCGTCAGATCGCCACCAACGGCGGTTATGAAGGCAGTGTTGTGGTCGAAAAAGTCAAAGCTGCCTCCGGCAACGAAGGTTTTGACTGCGCCACCGGTGCTTACACCGACATGGTCAAGGCCGGTATCATCGACCCCGCCAAGGTGGTCCGTACCGCTCTTCAGAACGCTTCCAGCGTTGCCAGTCTGAT
>JAFWBQ010000118.1 GCA_017507125.1 Lentisphaeria bacterium | reverse complement strand
GCTGATTGGTGTACTGCTGATTTTCCACTTCCTTTTTATATCCTTCAACAGTTTCTTCCAGAGTCTGAGATTTTTCACTGAGCTGCTGATTGAGGTGCTGTTGATTTTCCAGTTCCTTTTTATATCCTTCAACAGCTTCTTCCAGAGCCTGAGATTTTTCACTGAGCTGTTGATTGGAGTACTGCTGATTTTCCAGTTCCTTTTTATATCCTTCAACAGCTTCTTCCAGAGCCAGAGATTTTTCACTGAGCTGCTGATTGGAGTACTGCTGATTTTCCAGTTCCTTTTTATATCCTTCAACAGCTTCTTCCAGAGCCTGAGATTTTTCACTGAGCTGCTGATTGGTGTACTGCTGATTGCCCACCTCTTCTCTGTATCTGTCAATATCTCCGGCGCGTGCCTGAAGTTGGCAGTTCAGAGATTCATTGGTCAGACGCAGGGCATCGACAGCCTGTGAAACGCTGGCAATGACCTTTGCCATTTCGCCGTTCTGCTGAAGCTGCTCGTTGTTTTTCCGGAGCAGCTCTTCATTGTTCTGTTGCAGAAGCGAAATGGTTTCCTGCATGGCATTTTTTTCTTCGCCGAAGCCCTGACTGAGCTGCCGCAGTTCCTCCCGCTCTTTGTAAGCTCTTTCAAATTCGCCCCGCAGCCCGAACTGGTTCACCACCGCCTCGTCGTCGAGGACGTAACCCCTTTCGGGATCGAAAGAGGCATCCAGAAAAGTGCTGGCGGGGAGGACAGGAGCTTCAACTTCAGAGGCGATGACGATGGAGTACTGCACCTGACTCAGAGTATCCTGTCTGACGATCCGGTTCTGCTGATTTTTGACGTAATATCCGTTGCCGCTGCCGCCGGTGATGATGGAGTTGTAAAAGGCGTCCTGAGCGTAAACGCGGATCTTTGAGAAAAATCCCTCAAGAAGCTCCAGCAGAGCATCGCTTTCAAGTTCGGTGATGTGCCAGTCGTTCTGCCCTTTGTTCCGGGTGCGGAAAGGGGTCTTGTTGGGACTTGAAAGGATCAGAACACCCTCCGGCTTGAGGACACGGCGCACTTCACTCAAAAATTTCTTCTGGTCGGGAATATGTTCAATGGTCTCAAAGGAAACCACCCGGTCGAAGCTGTTGTCGGCAAAAGGCATCGCCGCCACATCACCGTGAACGAATTCAAGGTTCACGTTGAAGTATTTCTGTGAAGCCTCCATGACCGCCTCTTTGTTCAGGTCGATACCGGTAACACTTTGTGCACGGGAGGCGAGGATCGCGGAACCATATCCGTCACCGCTTGCCGCATCCAGGACCTTGCACTTTCTGCAAAGATCCGCTGCGGCGTAGTAGCGGTGAAAACTTTCAATTTCTGTGATCCGGCTGGTACCGGGAATAAAATGTTCGTCAGCCATGAAACTGTTCCTCGGGAAGTTATATCTTGGTTAATTCTATCTTGCTCATGGGGATCCCCACCAGAACACCGGTCTTGCCGTGATATGTACTGGTGATAGTCATGCAGTTATGGAACCAGTGATGCTGCACATGTTCATCCTGGGTCCCGTCGGCGATGGCGGCATGGAGCGCGTATTCACCGCAGGGGATCCGGGGCATTTCAAAGTCGAATCGCGCCAGAAGTTCATCACCCGCCTTCAGCGGGACGGGGCGCTTGTCGTAAAGTTCAAAGGTGTTGTCGCCGAAAAGGGATTCCCCCCGGTGGTTGCGGAAGGCAAAACCCACAATGGGGGCGCTGATATCTTCAAGGGCGGTGATCCGGATCTGCAGTGAGACCTTTTCGGCTCCTGCCACATGGTAGAGCTCGTTGCCGTCCGGATCGCAGAAACGGACACTTGTGATTTTGGCACCGCCTTTGCCGAAGGAGGGGGCATTTTCATCGAACTCAAAGAAGGTGTAATGGGGAACTGCCTCTTCATATTTGCGCCAGATCTCCCGGCGGGGATCTTCGACAGCTTCAGCGGCTTTTGTTTCCTCAGGAGCGGGAGAGGCGGCGGGAACGGATTCCCCCTGCCGTGCCTCATAGCACCACTCCAGATAATCGTCTGTCACCTGGCAGGGATCTCCATCCTGTTCCACGGCCCCGTCCTTGAGCCAGATGACCCGGGTGCAGAGATCCCGGACAGAGGCGATGTCGTGGGTGACAAGGATCACCGTATGATGTTTGATGAATTCCCGCAGGAATGCGAAACACTTCTGCACAAAGACCACATCACCTACGGCGAGAGCTTCGTCAACGATCAGTATGTCGGCGTCGATGTGCGCCGCCACGGCGAAAGCAAGACGCATGGCCATACCTGAGGAATAGGTTTTGACCGGCTGGTTGATGGCATCGCCGATATCGGCAAATTCGATGATCTCCCGGAACTTCTCTTTGATCCTCTGCTCTGAAAGTCCCAGAACGGCACCGTACATAAAGATATTTTCCACGCCGGTGAATTCAGGATTGAAGCCGCTGCCCAGTTCAAGAAGCGCAGCGATCCTGCCGTTGACGGTAATGGAGCCCTCTGTGGGACGGAGCGTTTCCGCAAGGAGCTGGAGCAAAGTGCTTTTTCCGGCACCGTTTCTGCCGATGATGCCGACGCACTCCCCCCTGGTGATGTCAAAGGAGATGTGACGCAGGGCGTAAAACTCTTTGTAAAGTTTCAGATGTCCCATGCTGAGGGTCTGGAACAGTCTGTGATAAGGATACTTGTAGATCTCGTAGCGCTTTGAGAGATCCTTTACTTCAATGACCTTGTTACAAGACATCGCTGAACCCCCTTTTGGTTTTGACGAACCAGATCGCACCGAGAATGAATGCACCGATCCCCAATCCCCAGCTGATGAACCACTCTTTTGCTGCGGGCAGGGTGCCGTAATCCGGCAGCACTCCGTAGAAAAGGAGTCTGCGGTTCAGTTCGATGAACCAGACCATGGGATTGAAAAGAATGAACTTTTTGAAGTTTTCAGGCACATTGTCAAGCCGGTAGAAGATGGGGGAAAGGAAAAAGAGCATCTGAAGCAGCACGTTGATCAGATACTGGACATCCTTGAAAAAGACTCCCAGCGAAGCGATGAAAAGAGAGACCCCTGCGGAAAAAAGAAGCAGCGGCACTGTGGAAAGAGGCAGCAGCACCCAGGTCCAGCTCGCCTGGCGGAAGACGAAAATAACGCATCCGAAAAGGAGCAGAAACCAGGGGACCGCAAGAAGCGTTGTACTCAAAACCTGGGAAAGGGGAAGAAATTCAAGGGGGAAACGAACCTTTTTGACGTAATTCACGTTACCCGTGATACACCCTGATGAAATGGAAACGCTCTCGCTGAAAATATTGTAAAAGGTGATGCCTGAAAAAAGCGCTACAGCGTAAACCATTTTGTTTTCCGCTACGTCTATTCCCCAGCGGGACTTGAAAAGATTGCCGAAGACGATGGTATAGACCGTCAGCATCAGAAGGGGCAGCAGAAAACTCCAAAGCCAGCCCAGAAAGTTGCCGCGGAACCGCTGCTGTATGTTGCGCATCACCATCTGCTGCAGCAGGAAACGATTGTATGTTAAAGACATGAGCAGGATCTTTCAATACACCAGTGAAACTTTTTCCGGAGTGATCAATAATAAAGAGAAAGTGAATATCAGCCTTAAATATTTCCGGAACCTCTTTGCTTCAGAAAGACTCTTTCCAAGAAATACAGAACCTGCCCGGAGTATTTCCCAGGCAGGTCATGCTGTCAAATCGGGGGGTCAGAGAGAGGCAAGAGAAGTACTCCACTCTGAGCCGACTGAACCGTAATAGTGCCATTCCAGCTTATCAGCACCTTTGACCAGCTGGACACCGATAGCTTTGTCAACTCTGAGTCTCAGATCATCCACACCGTCGCCGTTGAAGTCACCGATCTGCTCGACCACGGCACCGTTGCCGAGGCTGCCCAGACCCATCCAGCCTTTGGCGTTGCCGTTTTCGACGATCCAGGCGCCGCAGTAGTTGCCCTGCTGCAAGAGGATATCATCCACGCCGTCGCCGTTGAAGTCACCGGCACCGGCGATCTTCTGACCGGATTTGATGTTATCCAGGTTTGTCCACTTGACAGTGCCGTCGGCCTGAGTGATATAGCATCCGGCAAATCCGGCATCGTGGGTGAGCGCCACATCGTCTCTGCCGTCGCCGTTGAAGTCGCCGATGGCGGCGATGTGCCACTCTTTGCCCAGACTCTGGAACCGTTTCCAGCCGGTTTTGGCGCCTGAAGTGAACCAGACACCCAGATCGCCGTAATCAGACATGAGCAGCACGTCGGTCTGACCGTCAGCGTTGAAGTCGCCCAGACCCAGGACGTTCATATTGTCATTGAACTTATTCACATTCTTCCATCCGGTGACTTTGCCGTTTTCATCGGTCACCCAGGCGCCCAGGTTGTTGGTGGCGGCGTCGTAAACATAGATATCATCCACCGCTTTGGAAGAGCTGGTTTTGCCGAAACCCATGATCTTGGAAGTGGCATTCAGAGTACTCAGGTTGCCCCACTTGGCAGTTTGATTTTCCTGGATGAGCCAGGCACCGGCGGAGCCGCGGTTGGGATGGGTGGACTTTGTGATGGCCATGATGATATCGGCAAGACCGTTGCTGTCGATATCCTGATCTGTGGAAACTCTGACCACGGCGGCAGGTTTCGCTAATGCAGGGGCTTCCTCCTCAACGGGAGCGAGGCTTTCCCAATCCACAGTCGTATCAAGAATACTGTTGTCGCTTGACAGAAGTTCCTCCTCCGCCTTGTAAGCGGAAAAGCTGCCGGAATAAATTTCATCGACCATCATAGCTAATTCTCCTGATTGAAATTAAGCGTACCGACCTGCCGGAGCCCCTCCGTCTGAAAACTCTGATGATATTTCCGACAACTCTTTCTGACGGGGAGAACCTTTCTGTCAGTACTCTTCTGTTACATTTTGGTACACGGTATCTGCCGTAAAGGTGCAGACAGAGTATAATATAACTCCTGAAAACCTAAATTGCAACCCCTTAAAGCGGATAATCTTTCTATATTTTTTTTTAAAGGATCTGCTTCCCTTCACGGGTAGGTAAAATAATTTTTTTACAAAAAACTTTTACAGACCGCTTTTTATTTTTGAGAACTCAAAAATGAAAAGCGTTACTGAAAAAGGTTTTCCGGCTTCGTTAAACTACGCCGTGACAAGGGGAAAAGGGGAGTTCAGTTTTCGATTCTCGCAGCTAGTTACAGCTG
>JAFWBQ010000117.1 GCA_017507125.1 Lentisphaeria bacterium | reverse complement strand
CCCTTCAAAGCAAAAATTTCAATTGTTTTTTGTGAGATGTCCAATCCGAAGTAGATTTTTTCCTGTTTCTGTGATACATTATTCATGGTTTGTCCTCCTGATTTTTGAAGCGCAGTATGCGACTTCGGTGTTTTTGGATTAACATAAATCCGTTTTTATCAAGAGGCAAACCACTTTTTGTTTTCGGTGCAAAAAAATGAGAGACCTCTTGTGTCTCTCATAATATCTTTTTTTCTGCCAGATTTTTTCAGCTGCGGGGGGTAAATTTTCCATCCTTATAGAATTGGCGTTTTTCGTCCTGCAGTGCTGTGTCGGCGGCAAAGACGATGAGATGACCGTTGATGGAGTCCGACAGCTGAGTACATGAAATGGAGGGCGTGCCCCCAGCCACGAATTCAACAAAGTCCATGGCAAGGCGCAGGTCTCCGCCGCCGTGATCGCCGAAAGCACCGGTGGTGTCCCCCATGTCGCCGAGATCGATTTCTTCTTCAGTGTACTCCTTTTGACCGGGGAGCAGATGGCCGGGAGTCAGATCTCTGCGGCGTACAACGAACTTGTTGTCATCAAAAACACCTTCGATTTCCCCATCCGTGCCCACGATGTGGAGCTTTCTCAAAGGACGGGAGGTGTTGGCAGCCATCGTGTGAGTTGCCACAGTGCCGTCAGCAAAGGTAATCATGACCGCCTGAGTGTCAGGCTGGTCGTTGTCACATTTCCAGACGCAGCGGGCGTGGGGATGGGCGGGATCTTTCAATGCAGCTTCACGGTATTCCGGCGTGTTGGCTTCAGGACAGTAGGCAGTCTTGGGCCAGATATAGCTGCGCCATCTTACGGGATTGTCCAGATGAAGTCTGCGGACTGAAAAGTCACAGGTATGCTCAAGGGGACAATCTATCAGACAGTAGTTACCGGCATTGGCAGGAGCGTTGGCGGCGTTGAAAAAGTTGATCCCGCCCATGCTGTCAACTGAAACCGGATCCACTCCGCTTTTGAACCAGGTGATAAGGTCAATATCATGACAGCATTTTGCCAGCAGACTTGAGGCGCCGCATTCGCTGTGTTTTGACCACTTGCCTCTGACGTAACAGGCGGAAAAGTGGTGATAGCTCACATGCTCGGCACTCTGGATGTTCAGAATACGCCCGATATCTCCATTGAGGAGACGTTTTTTGATCTCAGCGTAAAAGGGAGCATAACGCAGGACATGGCAGATCATCACTTTTCTTCCGGTGCGTTTCACCGCATCCGCAAGAAGCTGAAGCTCCGCTTCGTTGACGGCGAAAGGCTTTTCAAGGAGCATGTCGTAACCTGCTTCAAGAAGAGGTATTGAAGTTGCCACATGCTGCTGATCCATGGTGCCGTTGATGATCACATCGGCAAGTTTTCCCCGGGCGGCAAGATCTTCTGCGCTTTCAAAGCACATATCTTCGCCGAAAGAGAAGTATTCCCTTGTATATTTGCGCCGCTCAGGCAGGGGATCTGCCACGCCCACGATCTTGAGGGACTCCCCTTTGATTTTTGCCAGCTCTGCGTATCCCAGAGCGCGATGTCCGGCACCTACGATGATTCCTGTAAGCATGATGAAATATTCCTTTTGATATTTTATTTTGTCTGCAGCGGCGTGATCTGTGCAATCATAGTGAACGAAGCCGATTTTCCGGGCGCCAGCTGTATCCGGGGAAAGACGGGCTCAAAGGTGGAGCCGCTGCTGCGTTCCTCATCCCAGAGCATAATGGAGTGAGGACGGGGAGAAAACTCCAATTTCAACGCATATTTGCTCCACGGCGCCTTGAGGATCGCGGGGAAGGATTTGGCGCTGCTTATGTGTTTGGTTCTTTTGTATGCCTTTTCCAGAAGAGGATCGGCGGCGGAGGTGCGGATGAATTTCTGGACATAGCTTCTGGGGAACCTTTCACCTGAAGCAAACTGAACTTCACCCACCTGGCGTCCCTGTCTGGTCAGAAACTCCGGCATATTGTGGAACCGGAAGGCAAATTCAACAGCGTCATGGAGCAGATTGGTGAATTTGACGGTACTTGTGACTTGAGACGCGGAAAATGTGTGAGTGAGTTCAAGTTTCATGCCTGCAAGGCGGGCGTTGTCTCTGTCTGAGATGGTCCGTGAAAGTTTCACCGTCACCCCGGAGCTGTCAGGTGTGACCGATTCAAGGCGCATACCTGTCCGCAGCATCAGCGCCGCTTCAGCAGGATACCAGACCGCAGGCACGGCGTATCCCCATCTGGAACGCTTGCTGATGAGCTGATTTTTACCGCACTTCCAATCATGGAGTCTCCCCCCCTGACCGGGTTCCAGAGTAAGTTCATAGACAGGAGTGGTGATCCTGAGAGCTTTCTGCTGAGCTGAAAGAGTGACTCCGGCTGAGGTGACTTTTTTGATGGCGCCGTAATCCACAGAAGGGGTGTCGTTTGCTGTATAGGCAGAAACCTTCTGCCAGTGTGCTTTTTCCCATGCGGCTGCTTTTTTGATTTCCGGCAGACGGTTTTCCATCATCTTTTTAAGATCTTTCTGAGAGAAAACAGTTTTGACCGGGGCGCCGATGCGGATGAACTGCCAGCGCAAAGCACCTGTCTGCATGAGAATACCGTCGGCAAGTTCGCGGCCTGTAAAGTTGCCGTATCCTGTACCTGTGACCTCAACGCCGTATTTTTTTCCGGGCTCAAGTCCCTTGACGCGGAGCTTGAAGAAGTGTTCCCCTTTCTGCCAGAAATTTCCGGTGCAGACAAGGATCTCATCTTTGTAATACCAGGTCTGGAGCTGCAATATTTTCTTTTTGCTCAGTCCGGGGAAGTTGCCGCTTTCATTGGCAGGTTCTTCTGCGCCCGGAGGATAGAAAAGTTTTGCGGGAACCGGTGTCAGGGGTTCCACAGAGACGTTCCGGTTGTCATTGCGTCCTTCAAAGATGAAGTTTTCGTACCGGGCGATAAGAGAATTGGTTTCTGCCATTGCCGCCCAGTGGCGGTAGTCGTATCCGCGGGGGAAGTAGTAACAGAAGACTCCTTCAAAGCCTCTTGCGAAGAAGCTGAGGGTTTCAAAGGCGAGAGCTTCAGGTTCTGTCACCCAGTCATTGCTCTGATAGGCATGGGGGAACGCAATGAGTTTTGGGGCGCCGCCTTTGGGAAAATGATCTTTCATGAACTGTTTGATCATTCCGGCGGCAGTGTAGGTGATCAGATGGCGGGTGGGGAAATAGTCATAGACTGTTCCGGCGCGGTGGTAGATGTAGGGCCCCCACGGTTCAAGCCAGGGGAGTTCTTTCATAAACTCTTTGATGTTGTACTGTTTGCAGTAATGGTTGTGTTTATGGGTGGCGCATCTCCACGATACCTCAGGGATGAAAATACTTGTTTTGCCGGCGCTCCTGCCGAGAGCTGCAACATCTTTGTGGAGCGTCACCACAAGTTTGCCGTGCTGCCATGAACGGAACTTGAAGTACTCTTCCGCATATTTCTGAAGCAGTTCCCCGGGCCAGATCTTCAAGATCTCTTCTTTGGCAGGATCCCCTTTGGAGTACTTGATAAATTCATCCCGGCAGCGGGTGCAGAAACACCCCTTGGAGTCCAGATAATAAGGCTCCCAGTTGACCATGAAGTTATCGGTCAAATCCTCATCGACAAGGAGTCTTTTGAGAAGATTTCCGTATATGTCTTTCATGTAATAAGGACCTCTGGTGTAGACTTCAACGGGGCAGACCTTGCGGGGGTAGGGGTTGCCGTCGATCATCTTGAACTGGGCGAACTCAGGTTTCTTGCCTTCACCCAGTTTGAAACCGTTGGCAAGGTGGGAGCTTTGCATGTAGCGGGGGATCTTCCGCTCTTTTAATGCCCTGGAAACCGGACCTTTGGCGCCGAAAATGGCGGTGAATCCGCTGGTCATGTAGAAGTCGGCGATTCTGGAAACACCCTCTTTTTCAAAACTCCACTCGTTGTTGAGCATGGCTGAGGAGCGGAATTTGGCAGGACGGTTCCCATTGACTGCGGGGATAACTTTGAGATAGATCGTATTTTCCTCCCCCAGCCATTTCCCATCCCGGAGGCGGTAACGCAGCGGAAAGAGTTTTTCCGAGGGCGCAAGAGTACTTTCAACCATGACGGCGCATCCGTGCTGGGCGTACCAGGGGCGGCTCACGGCATTGGGGAGCAGCTGCATCAGACCGATTTCCCAGATCCCCTTACCTCTGGCATTGAGTGTGCAGTTGTTACGCACATCCACCACCCGGAACTCTTGCGGCAGACGCAATTCAAGGAGCATGTTTTTGCGCTTGAACTTTTTATCGGGAGCGTTAAAGGTGAAGTTGATGACGCCGGGGAGCTTTTCACCCAGGCAGAAAGTATTGTCCAAAAAGGCATAAGGCTGTACTCTGACACGTATGGGATCGGTATTGACAGCGGCTTTGACGGGGAAAAGACGCACATCATCAAGACAGACTTCTCCGGCACCGTAAAGAGAAAGAGTCACATCCACAACTCTCTTTCCGGCGGGGAGTTTCAAATCGAAAAAGTGCCTTGTCCACTGGGGGCGCAAAGTGAAGAATGTCTGGATCCCATAGGTTTTGTCAGTTCTGGATTTACGTTTCACTCCCCGGGGAGAGACCTGCACCAGAAAGAGTCCCCGGTTGGGCGCTGTGGGGGTGTGCATCCCTTTGGCTTTGAAGCTGATCCGGTAGTAGCCCTCTTTTTCCGCTTCAAAGGGGATCGCCTGAGCGAGCCGGTTTGAAATTTGAGGGAAAGGCTTATACCACTCTTTCACTTCATCAGGGGTTTTGATAAAGAGAAATGCTTTGCCGTCGGCGGCTCCGCCGCGGCGGATCTTTCTGATGGCAGAAG
Source organism: Lentisphaeria bacterium (assembly GCA_017507125.1). Taxonomy (GTDB): domain Bacteria; phylum Verrucomicrobiota; class Lentisphaeria; order Victivallales; family Victivallaceae; genus UBA1784. The sequence continues at coordinate 1,177 of JAFWBQ010000117.1, read as the reverse complement.
CAGCGAAGCGTTCACGGAATTTTTGTGTTTCAGGTGTTTTTTTCAAACCGTGCGCCCGCTGACCGGCGTTCCAGAAACCTTTGCCTCTGGAACCTTTGAAGTCGGTTTTCTCTTCAAAGGAGCCATTTTTGATAAAGTTGACGGAGCTTTTGATCTCTTTTTGAGGTTTGGGGTCATATTTTGCCCAATCAACAGCGACGCCCCCGGGAGTGAAAGGGGTGGCTGCAAGAAGAGTGAAAAGCGAAAAAATCAGCAGTAAAAGATAAATTTTCATCCTTGTTTATCCTTGATTTTGTAAGATCACCAATCTGTATCCCCTTTGGGAAACCAGAAATAATTGCCTGAAAGAATCTCCGTTTTGTGCAGATTCTTGAATGGCAGCTGGATGTTGGAAATAAACTCCAGATGTCCGTCAAGCATGACAGCGTTGAATTTGCTCTGACTGCTCAACCGCAGCACCGTCAGATCATAAGAGAGGTCTGCGTTACCGTGGACCGGGATGGTAAATGAACAGGCGCTTTCCACCTGATAAAATACCCGCTCTGCAGCGCTTTCAGCAAAAAAATTGGTGCGGGTGGGCTTTTTGACCATGGAGGCATGGATCACTTTCCCGCTCCCGGGAACGGCGGCAACATTGGCATTTACTCCGAAACCGAAGCGGGAGTAACTGCTGTCGGTGTCGATCCTGAAACGGTCTTTGCCGTTGACGGCAGGACAGGCGAATTTACTGGGGGTGAAGGGTACTTTTCCCTCTCTCAAATACCAGCCGCCGATGGGTGCTTGTTCATCAATGCCCAGATAGGGGGCAAGTTTGCCCGTATCTTTGCCGCCGTAAAGTACAAAGCGGCTGGATTGTTTTTTTTTCATGGCATTATAGAGCATGGGATAAAAACCTTTGTTTTCATCGTTGTAAAAGAGTCCCGCTTTGCCCACACTTGCCATATTGTTGGCACAGTGGGTCTGATGTGCCCGGCTCCGCGCCTGCTGCAAGGCTGGAAGAAGCATGGCGGCAAGAATGGCGATAATGGCAATAACGACCAGCAATTCAATCAGCGTGAACGCTGATTGAGTGAAGATGTGAAGGTGTGAAGAGTTTGCCTGCGGCAAACGTGAAGTGCGCCCTGACGGGCGTAAGGATGTGCAGTTTTTATGAATTTTTTTGAGGCAATACAACGGT
>JAFWBQ010000116.1 GCA_017507125.1 Lentisphaeria bacterium | reverse complement strand
TGAATATTTTTGGGGGCTTTGCCGACCAGCTTATCCCCTGATTTTTGCAAAACGACCGTATCGTCCGCAACAAGCCTGTGCCCGCGGGAAATAAGCTCAAGGGCGGTCTCTGGATCACCCGGCGGATCTCATCATCCCTGCCGATGACAGGATCAAGTTTATCCTGCATGGCAAGCTGAGTCAGGTCTTTGGAGTATTTTTTGAGGGCTTCAAAGGTCCCTTCGGGGTCGGCGGAAGTCACCCGCTGGGATCCCCGGAGCGTCTGGAGCGCCTGAAGAACCTTTTCACAGTTGATCCCCGCATTGTTGAGGAGCTTTTCGGCACTTGAACCGGAGCCGTTGAGGATCCCCATGAGAAGATGTTCAACGCTGATATATTCATCGCTCATCTCTTCAGCTTTTTCCGCCGCCCGGGTCAGGACGGTGGAAAATTCCCCTGAGGAGTAGATCTGTCCCTGATTGCTGCCCACCTTGGGGAGCGCGGCAAGTTCCCGTGTCACCTGATCGGCGAGAAGAGTTGTATTGACTCCCAGTTTTGAGGCGATGGAGCTGACCAGTCCCTCTTTCTGACTCAGCAGAGCCGCCAGAAGGTGGATGGCGCGCAATTCGTTGTTTCCCCCTTTGACAGCGCAATTCTGAGCTTCAATAAGGGCTTCGCGGCTTTTGTTGGTGAATTTTTCCATATTCATAAAAATGTCCCTCCTTCTTGAGTGATTTCAAATTTTATCTTGTTTCTGTCAACCTTACTTGCAAAAGCCGTGCCAAACTTTTTTTGAGGAGCACTCCCCGGAGACCCCGTGTCACTTTGTCACACCACCGTGACAAAGTGGCACGCTTCAGGATTTCTGAAAGAGAGCAGAATCATAAAATTTGAACTTGACAATATATAAAGGGCAGACTATATTAAAAGACAATTCCCTTTGAGGAACTCTTTTTTTAATAATGACGGAGAAATTGCATTTATGAAAGAGTTGAAAAAATACCGGTTTACCCTGATCGAGCCTCTGGTTACTATTGCACAACAGAACTGTCTTTCTAAAACAAAAAACAACACATCCTTACGCCCGTCAGGGCGCACTTCACGTTTGCCGCAGGCAAACTCTTCACATCTTCACATCTTCACTCAATCAGCGTTCACGCTGATTGAACTATTGGTCGTAATCGCCATCATCGCCATTCTGGCAGGAATGCTGCTGCCCGCTTTGCAGCAGGCGCGCAGACGTGCCAAATACATTACCTGTGTCAACAATTTCAGTTCCATCGGCAAGGCATATCTGCAATATTGCCAGGACAACAAGAATATGGTCATGCCATACTGGAACGGCAGCGTGAGTTCCAAAAGTACCGGCTGCTGGTTCAGCGAAGGATTGAATGAGACCGGAAAACCCGGCGGCGACCATGGCATGATGGCGCCTTATCTGGGGACCCGGATCAACAGGGTTCTCGGCGGCTGGCGCTATCCCAATACTTACCCCCAGTACCGCCAGAAAAGTCAGTTCATGTGTCCTGAGCGTGAGCGCGGCGAGTTTCCCGGACTTACCGATTCCACGCTCTCCTTTCTCGGACAGAACGCTAATCATGCTCAAGTAAATCCAGGTACAGGCATTGCCATTGCCAGAATCCGTTATGTTTCGCGTCATGCCGCTATCATGGAAACCAGACATGTCAAACAGCCTGACTCCAGCCATGAGACCAAGCTCAGCATCGCTTACCCCCATCCCAGTCTGATGTGCAATGTCCTGATGCTGGGAGGAAATGTGATGAGCATTCCCCGGGGCAAGATCCCCACTGACGGAACCCAGAGTTTCTGGTGGCCTTACAGTAACTCCAAGAACACCTGGTAAAAAAGTTTTTTATATAGACTTAATATTTGTCAAGGAGGAGAAATTGTGAAAAAATTGTTTTTACTTGCCGCTTTTGTAACGGCGGCGGCTCTTTCAGGGGCGGCACTTCCGGAGCCCCCCCACATGCCCAAACGGCTGCCCAAGGTGTGCCGGACCGGTAAAACAGCTCTGGTGCTCAACGGGAAAAACGCCCGGATCGTGGTGGCGCCCAAAGCGTACAGGTCCACCCGTTTCGCCGCAAAAGAGCTTGCGGAACTTCTGGGGAAAGTGCTGGGCGCAAAGATCCCTGTCGCTTCCGCTCCCGCTGCGGGCAAGGTGAATATTTATCTCGGATTCAATGAGTGGAGCTCCAAAGCCGGGATCGACCCTGCAAAGCATCACATTGAGTCCTACACCCTCAAGATCGGAAAAAACGGTATTTTCATTGCCGGACATGATGCCAAAAAATCCTACCCCGAACACTCTCTCAAAAGCGGCATCTGGCCCAACCTTTACGAAAGAGCTACTCTCTTCGGCGTCTACGAATTTCTGGAACGCTTTGCCAACTGCCGTTTTTATTTTCCCGGTGAACTGGGAACCATTCTGCCCGAAGCAAGCTCCCTCGCTCTGCCTGAAACAGAGATCTTTGACTACCCCGACTTCATCTCCCGGAGATACTCCTTCTATCAGGGATCTTTCCCCGGCAAACCCGCCTCCGACCCCGCCCGCATTGAAAAAAATATCGCCTCCATGCGCTACCGAGTTGCCACCACATACGTCCCCTGCTGTCACGGACTTTCCCGTCTGGGATATATCCAGCGTTTCGGCAAGAGCAATCCTGACTACTTCGCTCTTCTTTCCAACGGTCAGCGCCACAACAATCCCGCCATGCCTCATCCCGGCGCGCTCTGTTACTCCTCCGGGATCCGTGAAGAAGTTTTTCAGGATGTCAAAAGTTTTCTGCTGAATGAACCTGCTTCCAAACGGGGCGTCCGCACCAGCTACGGCACTGTCAGCTGGGATCCCTCCGGGTTCCAGAAAGGATTTGCCGACATTATGCCTCAGGACTCCTACTACCGCTGCGAATGCGAAAAGTGCAGAAGCGTTTTCGGTGAAGGTCCCAACTATGCCACTGAATTCATGTGGAACTTTACCGCTGAGATCGCCAGCCGGCTGAAAAAAGAGAATATCCCCGGATATGTCTGCATGATGGCATACCGTCCCTACCGGGGGATCCCCAAAGTAAAACTGCCTGATAATGTTCTTGTCATGGTGGCAGAGCGGGGGCCCTGGGGATTTTACAATCCTGAAGGGCAGAAAAGGGATCTTGCCGAAATCATCGCCTGGACAAAGAAGCTCAACTTCAAAGTATGGCTCTGGAACTATCTCTGCAAGTTCGGCAGAACGGCGTTTACGGGCGTTCCTTCCCCCACTCCCCGCGCCTCCGTCCACTATCTGAAACAGGTCACTCCCTATATTACCGGAACCTACTTTGAAAGCGAAACCGACCGTTTCATCAACAACTATCTGGTCTACTATCTCCACGGCAAATACTCCTGGAACAACAAAGTCGATACCGACGCCCTCATCGCCGAACACCACAAACTCATGTTCGGCAAAGCTGCACAGGAAATGGGCGCTCTCTTTACCATATTTGAGAAGATCTGGCTCAAAGAGATCGTGGGCCGTCAGGTGGATACCGATCTGGGGCCCACAGTGATCCCCCCGTCGGATTACGACCTCTGGCACCGGATCTACACCGCAGAGCGGATCAAATCGGTTCGCGCCGCCTTTGACCGCGCTGAAAAACTGGTGAAAGATGACAGGAACTCCCTTGCCCGGGTGAAACTTTTCCGCAGAGAGTGGCTGGACGCCCTTGCCGCCGCCCGCGCCGAATACATTGAACGCACCGATGCCGCAGGGAAATTTTCATGCTCTCTTACTTCTCCTGCCTGGCTGAGACCTTTCCAGTGGGATACCCCCATCACCAAGCCCCCGGTCGAGGGTAAGGTTTCCATCGCCGAAACTCCTGGAGAGTTTGTCTTTACCTATGAATGCGAAGAGCCCAGACCCAAGGATCAGGTGGCGGTTCTGCGTCCCCGGGACAGCGGCGACATCTGGCGCGACAGCGGCGTGGAGCTTTTCCTCAACCCCTCCGGCGACAGAAAGAACTTCTATCAGCTCATCCTCAACATCAAGGGATGCCTCTTTGACCAGAAACTTGTCCTGCAAGGCACCAAAGCCTCAGGCGATGCCAAATGGAACTCCAATGCCAGATGCAGTGTCACTTCCACCGCCAAAGGTTACAAGGCGGTGATACGGGTTCCCAAAAGCGCTCTCGGCAACTATGACAAAAAGGGGTTCCCGGTGAACTTCGCCCGGAACAGGATCCTTGCCGCCGACAGCAAAGGACACGCCATGCTTTACACATGGAGCCCTTTCCTCAAAGGGTTCCACGATCTGGAAAACTACGGCATGCTGAAGCTCATTCCTGAGAAAAAGGGCATCGACCTTGTTGACAACGGTACCTTTTCCGCTCCCGCCAGAGGACGCCACTTCGGACGCTGGTTCATGATGCCCGGCATGAAAAAGGGACAGAGCTGGGAACTGGATAAAAATGAGTTCTTCTCTGCGCCTCCCTCCATCCGGTTCACCACCTTGCCTGAATCCAAAGAAAGGGACTTCTATGTGGGGCAGTTATTCAAAAATATGAAACCTGCCACCACCTACCGGCTCTCCCTCTATTTGCGCTACGTTGACGTCAAGCCCTCCCGGAAAGGGGGCGGCATCACCTTCAACTTCTTTGACGGCAAAAATACATGGTTCCCCACCAACAACCTCACCGGAACGGCAAAACAGTGGAGCCGCCAGAGCTTTTTGTTCACATCTCCAAAGGATCTCTTCAAAAAAGACCGCAGAGGCAAGGTGGTTGTGCCTTATCTCAGACTGCGGCTCCTCAACGCCACGGGAAGTGTCTGGATCGACGATGTGACTCTGGAAGAGGTGAAGAAATAAGCGCTGTTCCCGACAAAGGTCGGTAAAAAGGTTGAGGGAGTTGGGGCGGGCCGAAACGTCGGCTTCGGAATAACTCGCAGCTGTAACTAGCTGCGAGAATCGAAAACTGAACTCCCCTTTTCCCCTTGTCACGGCGTAGTTTAACGAAGCCGGAAAACCTTTTTC
>JAFWBQ010000011.1 GCA_017507125.1 Lentisphaeria bacterium | reverse complement strand
CTACCCACCTTGTTTTTTACATAAACGCCGCAAGTAACATACCATCCGTAATCCAATTTGTCAAGTGGAAACACAAAAGAGAATAATTTGCCAAGTAACCTATTGTCTATAAAAAACATACATAGAATGGCACCAATTATTGCTTTTTCTGTTGTTCCTGGAACTTTTTATATGCTTCCATTATCTTGTTATAGTATTGCGTTTTTTATTCTCCATTGCGGTTCCGTCCTTGTTTTTTTTATTTTCACAGGCTCATTTTTTGTTCTTTTTCTCGCGGATCAGTTTGAGCAGCTGAATACATTTTTGCGTATCGGGATGCTGTTCGCCTGAAGTCTTTCGGGCAATGTCAACAGCTCGTTGCGTAGAAGATTCCGCCTCAGTAAGTTTTTCTTGCAAAGCATAAACTAAACCGATATTTAAGTAGGACATTGCCACACTCGGATGATCGGCTCCTAATTTCTTCAAATAGATCGCCAATGCCTTTTGAAGATACTCCAGTGCTTGGTCATATTTGCCTTGACTATAATACACATTCGCGATATTGTTGTAGGACATTGCCACACTCGGATGATCGGCTCCTAATTTCTTCAAACGAATCGCCAATGCCTTTTGATAATACTCCAGCGCTTGGTCATATTTGCCTTGTTTAGCATACACCATCGCGATATTGTTGTAGCAAGTTGCCACACTCGGATGATCGGCTCCTAATTTCTTCAAACGAATAGCCAATGCCTTTTGAAGATACTCCAGCGCTTGGTCATATTTACCTTGATTACCATATACACTCGCGATATTGCTGTAGCAAGTTGCCACATCCGGATGATCGGCTTCTAATTTCTTCAAACGAATAGCCAATGCCTTTTGAGAATACTCCAGCGCTTGGTCATATTTACCTTGATTACCATACACCATCGCGATATTGTTGTAGGACATTGCCACACTCGGATGATCGGCTTCTAATTTCTTCAAACGAATCGCCAATGCCTTTTGAGAATACTCCAGCGCTTGGTCATATTTACCTTGATTCCCATACACCATCGCGATATTGCTGTAGGACATTGCCACATCCGGATGATTGGCTCCTAATTTCTTCAAATAGATCGCCAATGCCTTTTGATAATATTCCAGCGCTTGATCATATTTACCTTGATAATTATACACATTCACGATATTGTTGTAGGACATTGCCACATCCGGATGATCGGCTCCTAATTTCTTCAAACGGATCTTCAATGCCTTTTGATAATACTCTAGTGCTTGGTCATATTTGCCTTGATTTTTATACACAATCGCGATATTGTTGTAGCAAGTTGCTACATCCGGATGATTGGCTCCTAATTTCTTCAAACGGATCTTCAATGCCTTTTGATAATACTCCAGTGCTTGGTCATATTTGCCTTGTTTACCATACACAGTCGCGATATTGTTGTAGCAATTTGCCAACTCCACAGAATCTTTTCGGTGCTGCAGATTCAGTTCAAGGGAGATTCGCTGCAATTCCTGTGCCTGCGGATATTCTCCTAATCTGTTCAATAGTAAACCGATATCACCTGCAACACGGGATTTTAGCTGCCATTTTTTAATATTTTTGATTTCCGGAATTTTAGCGCGGATCGCATCCAATACCTTCAGATCTTTATTACCATTTCCCGTGGGGTCAGTGGATTGAAACATACCCGTCAGAAAGTTGAGTGCTCCCTCTGCGATTTCTGCCTGTTCCGCAGCCTGCCGCTCGGCGTGAAATGCCCATCCTGCCAACAATGCAAAAACAATGGTCGCAACGATGCCGATGGCGGCATAGATCTTTGCCTGACGGACTTTTTCGGCATCGACGGTGGCTTTGATTTTTTCCTGCTGAACTTTGAGCATATAACTTATCGCCTGAACGACACCATTTTCCCAGCCGGTCTTTTCATCATCACCTTCATCAGGAATCATGGAGGGCAGATTGCGCATAGTTATTTCTTCCGACCGCAGTGCCCCCGGCAGACACTCCATATCGCCGCCTGAATCCGGTTCGCCGTTTAAAATTACCGGAACAATGGCATTATGATCATTGTTATGCGTTTCCAGAAAATGTTTGATTTCCTCGTTGACCCAATGAGAATTTGCCGCTTCAGGAGAACACAAAACAATCATATAGCGGGTTTGTTCAATGGCAGCTTTGATATCATCAGTAAAACTGCCTGCTCCGACTTCCAGATCACGGCGGTCACGAAACACCGGACGCAAAAACTTCTGATGCGGCGGCAGATTTTCCTTTGCCACATATTTTACCGGTACCCGGAAGTGTTCCAACTGCCGATGCAAATATTTGGCAGCTTTAGAATTTTTCCGCGAATAACTGATAAACGCGTAATATTTATATTGTTTTTCCTGCGATTCCATGATATTTCCCCACTATATTCATAATTTAATAATATTAACGCAGCTACTATATCTCTGTTTCAGAAAAATTACAAGTCAAAAATTTTAAAATCATTGTATGAATTAAAACTGCAAACGGGGATCAGGGCCCCCTAAGGAGTATCAGATGTTTGATCTTCCGCATTGCAGATGTGTGACTTCCTGAAAATCAAGTCCTGTGAAGGTAAAACCAGACCTTAGGACTTAGTCCTCTACCCTAAATAGAAAAATAGAGAAAATCTGCATTAAAAGCGGCGTTTGGCGAATGCGTGTCCGGAACCGGTTTTGAGATAGGCTTCAAATGCGGTGGCTTTTTCTTTGGTTTCAAAGGCGATATAAACTTCCAGTTTCCATGGCTTGAATGGAGCCGTATGTGGAACTCCTCCTTCGTTGTGTTTTGCTAACCGCTTACGTAAATCACTGGTACTGCCGATATATCGTTGATCAGGATGGTTGATGCTGCGGATAATGTAGGTGTAAAACATATCTGTTGATCCTTCCTGTTTTCTTTGCGCGGTCGCCCTCCGTCGCACTTTGTGCTATGGAGGGCATGATTTTCCCTGCGGAGCAGTTTTTGTGCCTTTTAGTTTTATGAAGTCTTTGCGCGGTCGCCCTCCGTCGCACTTTGTGCTATGGAGGGCATGATTTTCCCTGCGGAGCAGTTTTTGTGCCTTTTTAAGGCACAAAAAAAGCAACTCTTTGAGCTGCTTGGAAAATCATGGTGGAGCAAAAGAGACTCGAACTCTCGACCCTCACACTGCCAGTGTGATGCTCTAGCCAACTGAGCTATTGCCCCGTGATACGTTTATAATATATATCCTGATTCGGTGTTTGTCAAGCGTTTTTTTGAATTTTTTCAAACTTTTTTCGATTTTTAAGGGGAAAAGTACAATTTCAACCCCTTAAAAAGGTAATTCGGCAATCGCTGTCTTAGGCTGATTGGCGGGCATTACCAGATCATGCTTCTCAAATTTATCCTTCTTCAAACGGTAAATCGTATAGCGTACACCTTCAGCTGTACGGAAATCCTTGTAGGCATGACAATCTTTGTCGTTGACCTTTACAATAACATCACCAGGATGAAAAATCCCGTGAACAGTTGCAGGAGCTTCAAAAAATCCTACCACCATCCCGTGAACAAAAGGAAGAGTTTGAGGCGATTTCAGCACCAGCTCCGCTACCCGGCACACTTCATCTGAAATAGTCTTGTCGCTGTTCTTTTTAATAAAATCCAAAACCTTTAACGCATCTTCAGGCAATGAGGACTTCTTCAAACAAATCATCTTGCCCCACAATATGCCGTCACTGTCACTCAGCGATGGAGCAAATTTTACGCGGGCCTTCTGACGGATCTCTTTCAGACGGATCTGCATCTCGGCCAACTCTGCCTTTTTACGGGAAATTTCATTCCGCTTTTTCAAATGCCTGGCAATCTGCTCATCAGTTAATCCGCTCTTTTTCAACTGCTTGCGAAGCTGATCCTCCTGAAAATTCTTTCCCTGTGTCAAATTTCCCAGTATCATGGATTTTTCCTGAAGAAGCGTCTTCAGCTTTTCATTCCCGAAATTCATCTGTTTGATAATGTCACTTTCACTTGCAGGCCAAACACTGCTTAATACCGGCAGAGATGTCAATTGAGGCGCAATGATCTTTTTGAAGTCATCAAGCACAGGACTCTTTACCTTGTACAGCAAAGCAATAAATGACAGTCCGACACCCTCTGAGAGTATGTTTCCATATTCACGATCGATCCTTATGATATTGCGCTGGTCGCTTTTGGAAACGACTCCGGAATAAGAAAGAAGACGTTCCATATCATCAGAAGATCTCAATATGTAATTTATACAGCTGTCGAAAGTATCCGGAAACATCTTCAAATCTCCTGCATCAATGACTTTCGATCTTTCAGCCATCACCACCAGATCAGAATCAAATTTGGCGATTTTAAGATTCCTGAGACTGTTTTCAAAACTGGCTTTTTCATCTTTGAATTCTTCCGTATTTCCGGTCAAAACCGCATTTTCAGCAGCATCAAGCAATCTTTTGTGATAATGTGAAGCCAAATTGACAGCTTCCATCTGCTGCGCCAGATAATTGAAGATTAAACTGAACTCCTGTTTCTCGCGGTGCGTCAGAGGATAGATGGGATTCTGATAAAAATACCAGAATCCGGCTCCCGCCAACGCTGCGATCACAAGAAAAATCGCACCAAACAGAAATTTGCGCTTCATGCTCCTGCGGGAGTGAAGCATACGGAGGATCTTGTTGATCACAGAGTCAAAGTGCTCCTCAGATGCTGTCACACCGTTTTTCATGACAAGTTCGGCGATATCTTCAGGCATATCACCTTTTTGAGGAACAACGACCTCTCTCAGAAACACCGGAATGATGTTTTTATTGTGTTTCAGGGCGTGGGCAACTTCCAATCTGAGCCAGTCGTGTTCCGGATCATCACGGAACTTCAGGGCATCATGACTGACGATCACAATCACATCCCGGCATTTTTCAATACGTTCATAGATCTGTGTGTTGAAATTGCCGCTCCGGAGCGTTTCCAGATCGAAGGAAACACAGTATCCCATCTGTTCCAGACGATCGTAGATCAGCCGCGCGGTGGAAAATCCGTCGCTGCGCCGGTAAGAGATAAAAATATCATACTGAGAATCATTGTTTTTCATTTCTCTTCTCCAAAATTTTTCCCGTACTGAAAATCGGCACGATCAGTTCAATGTTCATCTCATTATTCTTCTGCAGATCAGATTCTTTTTCCACTTTCTTATCAATAGAAGGCAGTTCCGCATAAGAAACCAATGCTGCATGGCGGTTGTGTTCTTTGATATCATTGGCTCTTTCTATTTTTTCCAAGCCGCTGACGTCCCATTTTCGGATCCCCCGCATATAGTGAAAAGCACTCCAGCGCAGATGTTCGTTTTCGCAGTATACATTCATGAGTTTCAAATCCCTGACCCGGTCATAAAGTTTTTTGTCAAAGTTGTTTTCAGGATCTTTTATGCCCATGAGTCTGCACAAATTATATAATCCTGCCGCCGCTGAACGGTTGCTTTCACGATTAAAAAACGACAACTCGCACCATTTTGCTTCAATTTCATTTTTCAGAGTAATATCGTCTGTTTTGACTTCAGTTTTTCCATAGTAAAAATTTATCAATTTGGCTTTATCATCAAGTTTTTCGTTGATGATGACCTCTTTGCTGTAACACTCTTTAAGTGATCCGAAGGCTGTAAACTCCCGGAAGAGTGAATTTTTTTCTTCAGGCCCGGAATCGGGAAAATTCACAAAAAGACGCGTATTCAGATCAAATTCTGCAACTTTCGCAATTTCAACGATTTGTGCCGCAGAATCCATACAAACTTTTTTATCTTCAAAGGCCACAATGATCCGGTTGTATGAGGAAATTTTTTCTTCGGCAAATTTGTAGAAATCTCCGCTGCAGGGATCTTTTTCGTAAAAAGATATGTTGTACTGCTCAACTGCCTCTTTGCAGCGGGCGGCAAAAAGATCGAAGTTCCGGGAGCAGTCGTCGATTACATCAACACTGAAGGAATCTGTGTCACTGATGTGTAAAAACTGTCCGTCGCATACTGTTTCACGCAGAATATTTTCACCCAACTCAGAAAATCCGAGGAGCAATATTTTGAAGCTGCCTTTCACTTTTCCTGTATCGGGAACTGTTTCAATACCGGGGGAGTCCAATAAAGGATTATCTTTAACAAATGTACGTGCAATAAGTTCAGACTCCTTCAGCAGATGGATCTCCACACAGGGCCCTTTCTGCTTTGCGCATTTGGAAATCTCCTCCGCCCATCTGACCGCCCAGTAATCCTTCAGACCGCCGGAAATACGGACGTAAAAATCTGCCTTTGCCAAGCCGGAAGATCTCTCTTTTACAGCCTTAAGAACTTTTGAAGCCATTTCAATGTTCCAGGTGTAATCGTCACTGATGAAAAAATGTTTTGGAGCGTTGATACAGTCACTGTGGATATTTCCGGGTTTTCTCAATTTCAGAAGGTACTGATGATAGTTCATTTCACGAAAAAGATTTTTGCTGTCAGGTACCGAATCCTCGTCAACGGAAAAGACCGGAACTGAATATTTTCCATTCTGAAATGTTTTGATACTTTCGGCAAGTGTCATCATTTTTCCATCAATTTCCTTGCACCAAAAGGTATTTTTTTCGGAATCAGCCGTCAGCCAGAACCAGAGTCGGTTGATAGTCCTGAATCCCCACAGCGACATGACAAAGTATCCGGCAAATATATAGACCAGCGCATGAAACGCAATATAAACCATCATATTGCAGACGGTAAATTTTTCATCACCGAGCGTTCCGTCATCTTCAATATTGTAGGTTCCGCGTGAAGGGAAAAATGCGGCTGTGGTTATGTGGCTGTGATGAACAGCTTTGAAGATCTCTTTCCAGAAAAACCATGAACTGCCCTTTTCCGCCGCAACTGATCCTGCGGCGGTGATGCCGGAGGAATTTTCTTCGATCTGTTTTGTCAGAAGAGTGTGGCAAATGATTCCGAGAAGCAGGATGCAGCAGAAACAAATGTTCCGGTAGAGTCCTTTCTGGAGCAATTTACAGCAGTAAATGGAACCGAATAGGCAAATAACAAAGAAACTTAAAGAAAATCCCAGGAGTACGAAATAATTACCCGTCAGCAGCCACAGAACCAAAGAGATCATCTGACCCAAAAAAAAGGGGATTATTATTGCAGAAAACATAAATAATCCTAACTTTCGTGCAGTCATGGGAGACTCGGGTGAGATCCGTGTCGCCAAACCCAGCAGAAATTCTTTGAATTTATGCATTTAAAAATCCTTTTTATTACTTTTTGACGATCTTGTAGCCGGCGTTTTGAATAAATTTCAAAGTTGCTTTTGCTGTATTTCTGTCATACTCTTTTTCTGACTCCGGCAGCTCATTGTAAGGCACAAGACAGGGATGAAGTTTCTCTTTGTCATTGCGTTCGGAGCCGTATTTCCAGCCTTCGGCGAGTCTGCCTGAAGCCCACTGATCGTGTACATTTTCTGCAAGAGCTTCGAGCAAATCATTCAGTGCATCATCAAGTTTGGTTGCAGAGGCATGGATCGTTTCAGGCTTGTAACTCATAACTCAGGCTCCTTAAATACAACTGCCGCAAAACTTTGAAAATTCTGCAGCACTCTTTGTTTTTTACACTGGGAAAACTGCCGCTTTTCAAGATACGGAACTCTTGAAAAGCGGCACAGAAGATAACTTGAAAAATTTTTCAGCTATCTGTTTTTATTTGACTTCGATCAACTTGACGTTATCGATCCAGACCTTGCCGGTGCTCTTGCGCAAGTAGAGGCCGATGTATGGACGGTACTTGCTGCCGACATCAGGCGTTGAAATGAATTCGTGCTCGAAACGCACCCAGTCGTTGCTGCCGGTCATCAGCGGCCCGGGGAAGGCCAAGACCTGGTTGATCGCTCCGCTGCCGCCAAGACGGATGTTGATATAAAATCCGCCGCGCTCTTTGGTCTGCACGTTTTCCAGCTTTACAAAGTAGGAAAAACGATACTTCGTCCCGGGCTTCATGCCGTGAATATACTGACAAACCGTTTCAGAGCCGGGCGTCGTACGCTCCATTCGAAGAGCTCCACCCGCTGTACGGAACACTTTTTCATCACGGTTGATCACTTTGCCGGTAAACCAGTTGCTCTTGTGACCCCAGTCCCCGAGAAAACGCTTCTGAAGCACTTTTCCATCAAAGTCTCCGAATTTGATGAGAGAATTGTCCGCTTCTTCTTTGCCCACTTTGATCACTCCGCAGTTTTCAGGAATGTGACGGGGGAAAGGCGCCCATACATAGTAGTTCATCACCTTTTTGCCCTTGATCACACGGCCGCGGGTGAAGTTCGCCATGAACTCCTTTTTCTCTTTCAGTTCAACCATGCGCCTCAGAGGAATACGCACCTCAAGAATCCATTTTTTGCCGGGAACGATGCTGACTTTATACTCACACTGGCTGTCCCACTTGTAATCATGTTTGCTCATCAGGGAACGCATGTCTGAAATACTCCCGTTGCTGCTGATCATGATCTGATACATCAAATCTGAACGGCGGTCAGGTGAGAAGAAAAGCTCCACAAGATTGTCCTGCCAGATCATGGCTTCATCTTTTTTGCGTTTGCCTGTGACCATGGCGTCGGTAAAGGGTTCTTCGCTTTCAATGGCGGCGTAGAAGTTTTCTTTGTCTTTCAGCAGTTTGATGGTGGTGTTCACTTCGTTGACGCTCCCTTTGCGGGGAATCATGTAAAGAGGCTTGACGCCTTTCCATGCCTTTTCATTGATTTTTCCGTCAATGGTGATCTTTTCGGTGGTTTCACCCATGTAAGCAGTCCAGATGCCCCGGTCGCTGTTGGCTTTGTCGTAGGCTTTGCGGCCTTCGGCGACCTTGCCCCACAGCTCTTTACGCATGAATCTGATGCGTTCAAGGGAACTCTTGTCATTGGCAGCAGCTTTTTCCGCATTGTCAAAGAGTGTTTCAATGCGCTTGATCTCGGCGGGAGGATAGATCTTGTTCCACAAGTCGTACTGTGAAGGCAGCACCGCCTGGGGACCGGCTGAGGTTTCACGGATGTTGGTCATGATGTCCTTGACCCAGTGTTTCTCAAGAGCTTTATAGACCTGACGCATGAAAGGAGCTCCTTTGCCGTACATGAGCTGACAGTGTTCGGAAATTATTTTTTCCACATCGGCATTGTTGTCCCACATCACTTTTCCGAAGATGTAGTAATTCAGAAATCCGAAGATCCAGTGGTCGGTTTCGCACTCCATGAAGGCGCCGAAGGTGTATTTTGAGGCGCGTTTATAGAAGTTCCCCACCACCTCAGGGGTGAAGTTGGGAATATCGGGGATCCGGGCGCTGCTCTTGTTGACATAGGTCCACAGATAGGTCTTCTGCCCCAGCTTTTTGTTCCAGTCAAAGAGAAGTTTGAAATCCCTTTCACGCTCTGCGGCATTGAGTTCTTTCCAGGGACCGGTGATCGCCAGCTGGATGATCATATTTTTGGGGATCTCCATGGTGGGGATGCTTTTGTATTCAGCATACGCCATGGCGGTAATGTATCCGGGGATCTTGTTTTTCTGAAGACGTTTGGCAATGTCGGTCTTGAAGCGCCACACATGATCGGAAATGGCTTGCTTCCCTTTGGCGTAGACCGCTTTACAGGGGCCGCACTGGCAGGGGAACATGGAGTCGTTGGGCATGATGTTGAAGAAAGGACGGCTGAAAAGCTGGCTGTGCCAGTAACTTTTGCCGTTGGGCATGATGACCTTGCGGCTTGAAGCAGGCTTGCCCTGCAAAAAGGCGGCGGCATCCTGATAGATCACCTCTTTGATGGGAGAACTGAAACAGACATGTCCGTCTTTGTAGTTGGGATGGGTCACATTGGTTCCATCCAGTCTGCCCCCGTCGGCGCGCAAAGCGAAATATTCAGGATTGCTCTTGGCGAAACGCTGAATCAACCCCAGATAAGCAAGTCCGTGGCAGTTGGGGATGTTCAGGGTGCTCATGCGGCTGCGCAGGATGGTGAGACGGTTGGTGTCGCTGTACTTCATTCCCTGAGGCATGAAGTCTTTTTTATCGCTTTCCATGCCCTTGTTTTCAATACAGTAGATCCGGCGGTACTGGCTGTCAGGACGGTCGGCAAGGTCGATGGAGGGCAGACTCCAATCCGCTTTTTTCGGAACGATGGTTCCCATTTTTCCGGGGAAATAGAACTTCACACCGCCGAAGCGTTCCAGAAATTCATAAACGGCGTTGAGAGTCCCTCTTTCGTTGTAATGGGCAAGAAATGCCGGATTCGACGCCGGATCATCGTTGCCGGCGAGAATGATGTTCCCCTGGAAAGATTTGATATAAAATCCGTCCCGGTCCAGTTTTGTCAGGTCAAGACCGGCGGCTTTGGCGGCGGCTTTGTCCCCCACCAGAAAGGCGCATTTCTTTCCTGTTGCCTTCTGGAGCACATTCACCTTTGTTCCGGTGATCTCTCCCAGAAATTTGGCGAGCTCTTCTGCGGCAAATTTCACTGCCCGGGGAGCTCTGCGGTCGGCGACCACTTCAAAGTTGACCTTCCCGTGGGAAAGAAGAGTGATCTCGTTTTTGCTGCCCAGAATACATTTTCTGGGACTGATGGCTCTGGGAGCGAAACGGGGCATCTCGGCTCCCAGAGTGAAAAGCGCCGCAAATACGGCAAACAATAAGAGTTTCTTCATGTTTTTTTTCCTTTCTGTCAAATAGAAGCAAATCTCTTGTGAAATTTTCTTACTATATCACAGAAAGGAGTGTTTTGCAAGCATAAAAGTCTCAGAGCCAATTTTTTTTAAGTCCGCCGCCTTCAAAAGAAGACTTCCCCGCAGTTCTCTGTTTACCCGGACTTATTTTTTTTGCAGAGCGATGTAGCGTTTGGCGGCGTCGCGCCATTCAAGGTTTTCAAACTCTTTGAGTTCGGGGGCGTACTCGATGGCGATGGTGATCATCTTCTGACCGATGGCGCGGTTCCGGGCGGACCAGAGAAGTATCTTGCCTGTGAGGAAGAGTTTTTCAGGATCCCGGAGAATATAACTTTTAAGGCGGGCGCCCCGGTTCTCCTCAAGTTCCATGGCGAGTTCTTCGGGGGTTTCGGCCTCAAGTCCGGCGGCGGCGCGGGCGATGGCTTCAAAGTAGTTGTACTCCGCACGCCGGAGCGATATCAGAATGAAAAGCACGATGACGACGATGACTCCCACACCTGTAACAGTGAGGGAGAGAGGGAGTTTTTTCAATCCGGTTCCGTCGATCCATCCCATGAGCAGCGCCGCGACGGGAATGGTCAGGGCAAAAAATACGAGAATGCCACGGTAATCAGAACAATGATAACGGCAGCGCCACAGTTGTTTCCGCGGTACAGCTTTCATAAAAAGACCTCATTTTATTTTTCAAAGAGTTCCCGGGCGAAACCGGGCAGCATGAAAGCCCCCCGGTGGACCTCAGGAGTGTAGTAACGCAATTTTTTCTGCATGGCTTCATCGGGGAACCGTTTGGGCTCTCTGACATCGCCTTCATCTGACGCCACACAGCATCCGATGACGCCTGTGGGGTAGGTGGGGACATGGATCTGGGCAAATCCGCAACTTTTGAAAAAAGTTCCTGCGAACTTCACCACCCGCTGAGCGATTTCAGGGAGCAGAAAATAGGACTCCGCCTGAGTGCCGATGACACCGCCGGGTTTGAGAGCTTTTTTCAAGTTTCCGTAAAAGGCTTCGCCGAAAAGGGGTTCGCCGGGGCCTGCCGGATCGGTGGAGTCAACAATGATGATATCGTAAGAGCCGGGGTGCTCCTGAACAAAGAGACTGCCGTCGCCCACATGGATATGGACTCTTTCATCATCATATCCGCAGGCGGTCTCAGGGAGGAACTCCCGCGCCGCCTTGATGACTTCGCCGTCGATTTCGCAGATATCGATGCTTTTGAGTTCAGGATGTTTCCCCAGTTCCCTGAGGACCCCTCCGTCGCCGCCGCCGATGACCAGCGCCTTTTCAGGCAGATGGGCGCAGCTGTAAAAGGGGAGATTCGCCATCATTTCATGGTAGGCGAACTCATCATAAGAGCTCAGCTGCACGATGCCGTCAAGCATCATCAGATGTCCCAGATTGACGGTTTCAAAGATTTCAATATGCTGATACGGTGTCTGAATGTCGCACAGCTGTTGTGTGGTTTTGACTGTAAGACCCCAACCGGCGTTGACTTCGCTGACCCAGCGTTCCATAAGGCTCCCTTTCTTCAGAGTTATTCAGTGACGGCGGCGGCAAATCCGGCAAAGGAGCTGAAAGCTCTGTCAAAGCTCTCATCCCGGATCTCACCGAATCCCCAACGGGCGAAAGCCCGGTTGAATCCCGCCTGACGGCCTGCGCCCATATCGGTGTAGTGATCCCCCAGCATCCAGCACTTTTCCTTTGCAGCACCGCATTGAGCCTGAAAAGCAAGAAGCGCGGCAGGATCGGGTTTCAGGGGGAATCCTGAGTCACCACCCCAGATGACATCAAAGAAGGAATCCACCTCAAGGGCGTGGAGGATCTTTTCTGCCAGGGGGGTCTGCTTGTTGGTGATGACAGCAAGACGGATCCCCTTTGACCTGAAAAGCTCAAGCCCCTCTCTGACGCCGGGATACAATGTTGTGGTGTCAGTGGGGTGCTCGCTGTAAAAGGCGCGCTGGCGCCGGAGTCCCTCTTCCACAGGGATATCTGTTCCTGTCAGAACTCTGGTCACAAGCAGCCGTGCGCCGTCACCGGTGGCGGCTTTGATTTCAGCCGTAGACAAAGGGGCAAGTCCGAAACTTTCACGCATCCGGTTGACGGCACCGGCGATGTCTTCCATGGAGTCGATCAAAGTACCATCAAGGTCAAAGGCGATCACTTCTGTCATCATTTATCCTTTCTTCAGATCCAGTGCGCCAGAAGCTCTTCCCGGTCGTACTGAGAGAAGTAGGCAGGGGGAATGTCCAGAATGGTGAAAGCCCCTTTTCTGCCCTCAGCAAAGAGCCGGGCAGCGGCACGTGCATGGGCGACAAGGACACTGGCCGTGGCTTCGGGATTGCTGCCCCAGACGCAGCGGTACTCAATGGCGGCGGAGTTGCCGTCACCGGTGATGCCTGCAGCGGCAACGGTGCCGTCGTGGGGGAATCCCTTATACTTTTCGTTCAGCTCTTCCTGAGAGATGAAGTTCACAACGGTCTTGTAGGGGGCAAAGTAGCCGGGCATGGACTTGATGGCCTTTTCGATCTCCTCTTTGTCAGCGTCGGGAGCTGCCACCACAAAACACTCTCTGGTGTGCATGTCGCCGGGTTCAAAGGCGGGATTTTCGCCCTTGCGGACCCTTTCCAGAGCTTCGGGGACAGCGTGGGTGAACTGACGGGCATCAAGCACACCGGGGATGGTACGCAGAGCGTCGGAGTGTCCCATGCTCAAGCCCCCCTTGGGGCCCAGACCGTAAAATCCGTAGGCGCGGCTGCCGGGGAGAAAGGCGCTGCCCAGAGTGCGCTCAAGAGAGAAGATGCCGGGGTCCCAGCCGGTGGAGATGATGGAAACATGACATCCCTTTTTCGCCGCCTCGTCCATGGTGTGAAAATATTCAGGGACCCGGCTGTGGTTGTCGAAACTGTCAACGGTGTTCATGTACTGAGCCATCCGGGGACCCTGCTGGGGCAGATCGTTTTTGGAGCCGCCGCAGAGGATCGCCACATCTGCCTTGAGAGAAAGGAATCCCGCCACATCATCAAAGGCAAGGACGGGAACATCCGTGACCTCTTTGCGGACGCGGTCGGGAGAACGGCTGATGATGCCGGCAAGTTCCATGTCAGGATTACGCTTCAACGCGGCAACGACGCCGCGGCCCACATTGCCGTAACCGGCAATCAGAATACGGATTTTTTCCATGTCAAAAGACTCCTCGGTAAAAATAAATTGCTATGCCTTAAAAATAGCATTATTTCAGGAGTTTTTCAACTGAAAAATCCGCTTTTATATGGATTTTCCGGTGAGTTGTCACTCAGAATAGACCGGGATACAGGCCAGATAGACCAGCGGTTCGCTGCCGATGCACTCCATGGAGTGCTCCTCGCCGGAGCGGCAGATGGTCGCGTCGCCGGGGCCGACTTCCACCCATTCCCCGTTGTCCCATGAGCGGCCGCGGCCGGAAAGGATGTAGTAGATCTCCTCTTCATTCTCATGGCTGTGGATCCCCACAGAGCAGCCCGGTTCAAGGGTCAGACGGGAAAACTGGCGGCAGCTTGAACGCATCTCTTCGTTGGAGTTCTTTTTCCAGATGTGTTCAAATTTGACACTTCCTCTGCCCCCTTTCATATCCTGACGGTACTCAACAGTGTATTGATCGCTTTTTCTGTTCATAGTTTGTTTCCCTCAACCTTTTTACGGAATCTCTTCGACGACGGCGCCGATGGAGCGGAGTTTTTCCACCAGATTGCCGTAGCCCCGGTAGATGATCTCCGCCCGGTGGATGCGGCTTTCGCCTTTGGCGCAGAGGGCGGCGATGACCAGAGCCATTCCGGCGCGGATATCGGGGCTGGAAAGAACTGTGCCGTGGAGTTCCGAAGGTCCTGTGATGACTGCCCGGTGGGGGTCGCAGACGATGGCGTTGGCGCGCATATCTATCAGGCGGTCGATGAAGTTCATTCTGCCGTCAAACATCTTTTCAAAGAATGTGACCGTTCCCCGGCACTGAGTCGCCGCCACGATGGTGCAGCTCATCATATCCGTGGGGAACTGGGGCCAGGGACCGTCTGAGATCTGAAGAAAGGGGCCTCCTGAATCGTACTTGATCTGGCGGCTCTGATCGGCGCTGACGGTGATGCGGTTGTCATAGAGTCCCACATTGATCCCCAATCTTTCGTAGACGCGCCGGAGCATCCAGAAACTTCTGGGACGCACCCCCTCAATGGTCAGGTCGGCGCCGGTGGCGGCGGCAAGAGCCACAAAACTGCCGGCGTTGATGTGGTCAAAGATCACTTCGTGTTCCACGCCGTGAAGTTTTTCCACGCCTTCGATGGTCAGGATGTTACTGCCGATGCCGCTGATCCTTGCCCCCATCTTGTTGAGCATTTCGGCAAGATCCCCCACATGGGGTTCACAGGCGGCATTGTAGAGCGTGGTGGTACCTTCGGCGGTGACGGCGGCTGAGATGATCTGTTCAGTGGCGGTGACGCTGGGTTCATCAAGAAAGAGCTCTCTGCCCTGAAGGCGTTTTCCCTGCCGGGTAAAACGGAACGAAGCATCTTCAGAGAATTTGGCACCCAGATTTTCCAGCCCGTAAAAGTGTCCGTCAAGACGCCTTCTGCCGATGGAGTCGCCTCCGGGACGTCCCAGTTCCACTCTGCCGCAGCGCGCCAGAAGAGGCCCGGCAAAAAGGATACTGGTGCGGTTGAGGGCGCAAAGCTCTTTTGGCACATCTGTCCTTGCCACTTTGGGGCAGCAGAAGGTAAGAGTGTTTTTTTCAAATGTAACTTCGGCACCCAGGTGGACGGCGATCTCAAGCATGGTTCTCACATCCAGAATGTCGGGGACGTTCCGGAGCACACAGGGTTCATCAGTCAGCATCAGAGCGGCGATCATGGGCAGTACGGCGTTTTTGTTCCCGCCCACTCTGATCGTTCCGCCCAGAGCCTCTCTGCCTTTGATAATAAGTGAAGGCATAAAACGGTTCCTTTGCTGATTACTGAGCTTCAAGGAATCCGCGGACCACAGCCGCCTGTTCGGGCCACTTGAGGATCTCGCGGTCGCCCAGGATCACCAGTCCGTCGATCTTGCCCTTGCCGAGAAGGGAACGGGCTCCTTTGAGCTGATGGAGCAGCAGTTCGGGAAGCGCCCCTGCATCGGCGGTGCCGTAGTCGTGAAGAAAGAGTCCCAGAAGCACCTTTTTATGGGGGAACTGGAAGCGGCAGTGGTCAACGCTCTTTTCCAGATCAAGAAGTTTTTCCTGAGACCAGAACCACAAGTTCACGCCGTCCAGATAGGGGAGCAGGGGGGTGAAATCCTTTTCTGCAAGTTCGTGCTGATAGACCACACCGAAAAGTTCCAGAGCGGGGTTGTGCTTTTTCAGATTGGCGCTGATGGCGGCCACCTGTTCGATCTTCTCTCTGGTGATGGTTTTGGAGCCTGAGGTCATATCATCCATCATACCCCCTTTGATGTTGGGGTACTTGAGAGAGAGTCTGCTCAGATTTTCGGCGCACTCTGCATCGGTTTCGGGCTGCTGGCCGGGGGCACGGCAGGTGGAACTGACCATACAGAGCAGCTGTTTCATATCGGCGTGGATCTTCAGCATCTGATCACTGGTGGCGCCGTAGACGTAGACACCGTTTTCAGCGTTGAAGTAGCGGGCGTTGGAAACCAGCGTGTCAGGCTGCATGGAGCCTCCCCATTCAGGGGTCGGACCGCCCCAGAGCCACACTTTGTCCCGGGTGAGGGGCACACCCTTGTCCCACGGTTCCAGCTTTTCAAGTTCATAAAGGACCGCTTCGGCGAAAGCGGACTGTTCGCCGTAGAGCTGGCGTCCGAACTCTTCAAGGAGCGGAGTCCTTGTGGCATCGGCAGTGGCGCATCGTTCCCAGTATCCGGGGGCGGCGGTTTCGCCGAGACCGTTCCGCAGGATTTCCTGCAGGAGCTTTGAACGTTCACGGAGCTTTTTGGCAGCTTCTTCAAGATTGGGCAGCATGATAGAGTTCCTTCATTATTTGATTTCAATTGAAAATATTAACAAGAACGGCACTGTAAAGGCGGTGACCGTAGTCGTTGGGGTGGTTGACACCGTTGCCGGTGAGGTCGTAAAACTCCTTTTTCTCAAGGATCCGGGTCCAGAGGGCGTGCAGATCGGCAACGGCACATCCGGGGGCGGCAAGGCTCTTTACAGCCTGTGCAAACTCCAGAGAACGCTGAGCGCTTTCCCCCATCCAGATGGGGTTCCGGGTCATGGAGGTGACCAGCAGAAACTCCGTATGGCTGTGGAGCGCACGCTTTTTTTCCATGATGGTGCAGAGATTTGCCGTGTGATCTTTGACGGGCACGCCTCCCAGTTCGTTCATGCCGTAGGCGATGACCAGCAGATCACAGGGCGGGGTGAGCCAGCGCTCTTCGATCTCAAAGGCGTTGCGGGAACCGGTGCCTGCAATGGCGGCATTGCGAACTCTTATCTCTGAACCGCTCTTTTCCCTGAGAACTTCAGCAAAGATGTCGATGTAAGGAGGCGCAAAGGGGGGCGCCTTGACAAACTTTGTGGCGTTGAAGCCTTCACTGATACTGTCGCCGATAAGGGTGACGGTCAGGGGGGCGCCTTCTGCAAGTTTCTGCCTGACACGGGGCAGCTGTGAAGCGTCAGGCGCGGGCAGTTCGGGGAAGATACTCCCCGGAACGGCACGGTAATCCACCAGGATCTGGTGTCCGGCAAAAAAGGCTTTGTTATCAAAGAGCAGCAGTTTTCCGTCAGGTCCCCCCTTGATAGCATTGGCATTGGGATCAGGCAGACAGAGCGCCTTTTCCGGATCGGGGAAGAGCTCTTTTTCATCAATACCGCAGATCCCGGAACCGGGAACCGGATAAATGAGGTCACTTCCGGGCGTGTGTGTGAAGTGGATCCCGGGGAGATATTCCGTTTGCAAAGTGGGATTGTAAACTTTAAGCACCTTTTCAGCGGCAAAGAGGAGCCGCACCGGAGCATTGCCTTTGAAAAGTCCCGGTTCGCCGGAAACGAGACGGGTTTCCTTATTCCAGAGAGCCTCAGTATACATGATCTCTCACGCCCTCCTTTCAAGGTATTCAATGACATACCGGCAGTTCAGCACTTTTTCGCGCAGATCGTTCAAGGTGTAGAAGTAGTGGTTGCTGGCTTCAAATCCCATGCGGGAGTCTTTGCGGGCGACCTCATAGAGACACAGGGTGTTTTCCAGTTCCTTCCGGGCACACTCCAGCATGATCTCTTTCTGAAAACCGTTGTCCCGCGCCCGGGTGAAGCGGATCTGCTGATAACAGGCGTTCAAATGGCAGAAAGAGGCCGTTGCGACCCGGCGCAGCTCTTCAAAGGCTTCTTCATCTTCAGGGGCGATGGAGTCAGCGGCGCTCTCAAGGAGTTCAAGTCCCTGCTGCCACTGAGTGCAGACAAGGCGGAACTGCTCTTCAAAAATATCTTCAGGGTAGATGGCGCGCCATGCACGGAGATCATCATAGGGAAATCCCACCATGGTTGCCCTGTATCCTGTGGGGTACAGATGCAGTTGGTTCATGGGACCGAAATTGGTGGGGGCTGTGTAGGCGGTTCCCACGCAGAAGGGGAAATTTCTGAAACCTTCGCTGAAAAGTTTCCATGCGCGGCAGACCGTTTCCGCTGTGGCGGGGGAAAACTTTTCTGCGGCGAGTTCTTCAGGAGTGGCGCTGACCAGCTCAAGGTTGCCGCCGGGATATCCCCCCAGAGTCCAGCTGAGCATCAGGGCTCTGACGCCTGCATTGTGGAGTTTTTCCAGATGTTCCCGGATCAGATAGGGCACCGGCAGATAAGGGACTCCCGCCAGCTCCCAGGAGTTGTTGATCTGCACCTTTGCCACTGTCCCAAGTGAAATTTCATTGGCATGAGCCCAGACGGCGCGGGATTCTTCACTGGGCCCCACCTGAGAGATGGAGTAGTCCGCCAAAGTGCCCTTGACACCCCCCACAGAGGTTTCCATACCCCATTCTGAAACGCAGTTGACATGACAGTGTCTGCCATTGGGGAGCAGATCCATGACCGCCTTTTTGAATTCCACCGGTTTGGGATCTCCCGGTTTGCTGCGCCATGCCCAGTCATAGTAGATCATTTCGGCATCGGGTGCGGCGCGGTGCATCCCCCGTTCCATGGCGGCGTTGACATCGGCAACGATCTTTTCCATGGGGAACCGGCTGCATGAAGGACACTTTCTGCCCTCGCATCCGCTGTGGCAGGTGGTGGCGTTTTCAGACATGGTGATGGTGAAGATCCCCCCCAGATCCGGAACGGCGATGAAGATTTTTTCAAGGGAGGATTCAAGATATTCAAGTATCTCCGGCGCGGCGGTGGTGCAGTTGGCGATGGCGTTCCGGGTGTCGATGCCCCGCCAATGGGGTTTCAGGGCGTAGAACTCCTCAGGCATGGTGCGGGGTTCGTTGAGATAAAGATAGATGCTGATATTGTGTTTTTTGCAGCGGGCAACGATCTTTTTAAGATTTTCAACTCTCTTTTCCCAGTTGACGGAAAATTGTTCCGCACCGGGGATGGGGCAGAGAAGATAGAGCAGGGCGTGGAACCAGACGCCCCGGATGCCCATGGAACTGTATTGCGCCATAAGGTTTTCAGGCACAGGATCATTGAACTCTGCCTCCCCCAGCACGTCGCCGCAGCTGGCGGCGTAGGAGTGGATGAAAGTAAAGTCAAAAAGGGATTTTCTTTCACCTGAAACGCTCCGGGCGCCGTAAAGGTCGGCAAAGGCAAAGGCGGCTTCTGTGCGGCTGCGTCTTCCGGCGGGGAAAAAGTGTTCTGTCTGCTTTTTGATCCATGCGGTCTGCTTTTGTTCCTCTTCTGTCAGGGGCATCATCCGCAGGGGGGGGCAGGCAGGTTTGAGATTTCCCAGTTTGTGCCAGAGAAAGTCCTCTTCCTTGAGGGAGTACGCCATTTTTTCAGGAGTCCACTCCAGAAGTTCAAGGAGCTGTTCATAGTTGAGCAGATGCCAGTTGTTCCGGATCAGCGTGAGATATCCTTTGCTGAGCCATTTGGGGGAAACTTCAGGAGCACCCTCAAGTCCCATCTCCTCCGCCGCCCGGCGCACGTCGGCAAGGGGGGCGCGGAGCAGTGAAGCGATCTTTTCAGGAGTGACCAGTCCCCAGTTCCGGCAGATGAAATTCTGCCAGCGGGTCGGAAAAACAGGAGTCGTCAGGGGCAGCGGAGCGCTCCCGACGGGAAGTTCAGAGTGATCCATGGTGTTTTTACCTCAATTACCGGTGTTTTATATTGCTGTTGACGGTGATAATATAGCAAAGTTTGCTTTATTCTGCAAGAGAAAAAAAGGCTTTTTTTTCAAAAATTTACTGTTATTTCATCTTATGACAGTGTATATTTACTTGTATGCAATCAAAATCATATCCGGAAAATGCAAAAAAACGGAACATCTGGGAGAAAAAAATTGGCTGAAAACAAAACATGGCAAATAAGATACCGGGGCCCCCTGGGCAGAGCTCTTGAGAAATTTTGCCGCAACCGTCTGGCTGAAATGGATTTTGAACATCTTCTGGCTCCATACCGGGAACGGAATGGTCATCTGTGCGGCAATGAGGTCATGCTCTGGGGGCTTGTTGTCAATTGCGCCATACAGTTTCTGCCATACCTTGATGATGTGGAGGAATTGTCTGCAAAACTCCGCCGGAGCGTGGAGGAGATGATGGCGCTTCAGGATGAGGATGGATGCATCAGCGCCTTCCCCCGCCATCTTCAGCTGCAGGGAGTGGATCTCCCCGGCAGAAGATATGTGCTCAATGCCCTTTTGCGCGCTGCCGCCATGCCGGGCGCTGATGAAAAGATCAAAGAGTGCTGCTGCCGGATGACCGATCAGATCATCTCTCTTGTGGACAGCGGAAAAAGATCCATCATCTACTGCGGTGTCCAGGGGGGACTTGATGCTTCTGCCATACTCGACAGCGTGGTGGGGGTTTACAAGCTCACCGGGGAAAAAAGATTTCTGGATTTTGCCTGCAGTATCGTGGAAAGCGGCTGCTCTCAGCAGCACGATATTTTCCGTGCCTTCCAAAGCGGTATGGCGCCCTGTATGCTGGGCAACGGCAATGCTGTGGGGCTGACCGACTGTTTCAGGGGCGTGGCTGAACTGTGCAAAGCCGATCCCGGATCTGCCGCACGTTTCAAGGAAATGTGTCAGCTTTACATGGAACGCATCAACGCCGAGGAGCTCTTTATCACAGGTGCCGGCGGCGGCGGCAACAGTGCCGGCACTCTCTGGTTCCGCGGCGCCTACCATCAGACTGAGGAAAATTGTGCCGGACTTACCATGGGCAGCAATCAGGTGACTACCGCATGTCTTGAATTTTTTGACGCTATGACCGCTCTGACAGATCCTCTGCAGCCTTTTGCCCTGGCGGAGCGCTCTTTTTACAACGCCTTCCTGGGGGCATGGAACGGAGAAAATTTGTGCTGGGATCACCTGGAACCCGTGCCCCTCACCACCACCCGGCGGCAGGCATCGGGGGAAGCAACTTGCCTTTTTGATCTGCTCCGGGGCGGCGAGGCCCTTGCCCGTTTCCCCCGGATGGCCATGGTGCCCATCGAAAACGGCGCCGTGCTGAACTTTTACGAAGAGATGGAGGCGCAGATCCCGCGGAAGGCCAGGATCCGGATCACCGGGGGATATCCCGGCAGCACCAAAGCGCACATCAGCATCAAAAGCCGCACCCCCTTTACCATTTCCATGCGTATTCCCGATTACTGTACCGGTGTCTACTATCTGGACTCACTCCTTTCATGGCAGAAGAACTCTTATCTGACCATCACCCGGCCCTGGGAGCCGGATGAGGTGCTGACACTGGAGTTCGACTCCAAAGTCAGGGCGCACTTCCCTCCTGACGGTTCACCCTATCAGGCGTTCACCCGGGGCGGCGTGGTGCTGGCGGCGGACAACCGGATGTCACTGGTCGATGATCCCATGACGCTGCTCTGGCGCAACAAACTTGCCTTTGTGGACTACGCTTCTGCCGGAAAACCTGCCGGCTGCGGAGTGAAGTTCAATCTGTGGTTCAAAAAAATGCTGCCCAAGTATGTTTTCAACTATTTCGACTATGATTGATTTTGAAGCCCTTCGCTGAAATTAAAATTAAGGAGTTTTATCAGTGGATACAAGTTTGATTTTTGAAATGATGACTGCTGCAGAACTTTTGCCGGCAGGAGTTCTTTCTGAGGATTTGTATAGCGTCACCCGGAGCAGCAGAATGAAGGCGCTCCTTGAGGATGACGGATCTTCTTTTGCTGTGAAAAGTGCCTTTGAAAAAGATCTCTTCAGCGGCAGCGCTGTCGCTGAAGAAACAGGATCCGCCACCGGAACAGTGACGGTGCACACCGGAATTCTGAAGGCAGAGCCTGTTTCCTCCGTTATGGCTGCAGTGTCTCCCGGCACTGTGGCGGTGGAGTCATCCGGCTTTATCAGTGCCGGTGCCGGCGGACTCGTATGGAACGCTGATGAAAACAACTGTCAGGAGATCGGTCTCAGAAACAAGGCGCAAAGCGGATGGTTCACCTGGATCGTTGAAGAGGGGATCTCTGAAGTCATCTTTTTCGGCATCCCTGCGGGAAATTATGAGTGCAGCTATGCTCTTGAAGATGAGGGAAATCCTGTTTTTACATCCTTTTCTGCGGCAGCGGGCAGCTCCGGGCCTCAGAAGTTTACCGGAACTTCCGAAGGCAAGGCCAATCTCTTTTTTGCCAGTGCCAACGGCAAATGGAGCGCCGGATATGCCGCCGAACATCAGGGGTTCCGCAACGTATGGAGCGGAACAAAAGAAAGAGTTTCACTGGCAGGGAAAAATAAAATCGCTGACGTTTTTATCGGCGGCAGGGATGAGCATGTCATGCTCCTGACCGACGATGCCAACGGCGATGCCCTTTTTAATGAAGATCTCTTTACCTCTTTCGGCAGTGAGGGTGCACGCCTTGCCTGGATCCAGGACGTTTACGCCGGAGCAGGGGATGATATTATCGACCTGACCGGTCAGAAGTTTGCCTACAACGGCGAGGAGCTTTCCATCCACGGCGGTGATGGAAATGATGTGATCTGGGCGGGGGGCTCCGATAACGACATCTGCGGCGATGCCGGAAACGACCGGATCATCGGCAGTGCCGGATTCGACGTGATCGCAGGGGGCTTGGGCGACGATGTGATGCACTCCGGCGGCGGGGATGATATTTTTACATTCTGTGAAAATTTCGGCAACGATATTGTGGAAATCACTGACGAGGCCGAAATCACCTTCTGGTTCGCTGCCGGCAATATACGTTATTGGAACAGTGAGAGCAGGATCTACAATGACGGCATCAACTCCGTGACCGTCAAAGGCGGCCCCAACAGTTCCATCGAACTCAACTTCGGTGCGGATTACAGCAGCGAAGAGTACTGGGATCTTTACGATGCAGATGCCTTTGAAGGGCGCAGTCACAGCAAAATTTTTGAGGATGACTCCAGAGCTTTTCTGGCGTGAAGCGCTGATTGAAGTTGTCAGGGGCCCTGCATGATCTCAAAAGAAGGTCGGCAGCGGCCCTGTTTTTTTTTGATCAAACAAAGTCCCCGGAAAAATTTTTTTCCCTTCCATTTTCTGCTTTTGAATCCCCTGTTTCCGATCTTGAAATAAAAACAGCTCTTTTTGAGAGGGAAGAAATATTGTTTTTTTTCTGTAAATAACTTGACTTTTATAAAAGAACGTGCTAAATTAAAAGTGTAGAATCAGGGAAAAATAATATAATGCTTGCAAAAAACACAGGTAAACTGTCTTTTGAGCGCTGTGGGGAAACTCTCTCTGCGGCGGTTTTTGCGTGTCTGCATGAGTTGCCTGAAATGGCAGATTTTCCCTCATTCACCCCTGATTATACTGATTCTGTCACCTCATTCTACACATCTGTTTACACCGAATCGGCGGCATCCGCCCCGGAGGTCCATTCTGTTATCGCAACAGAAGATGCTGATTTGCAGGGAGTTGTCATTTTTGTTGATGCTCCTTTCGTCTCTCCCGGATTTTTCTGCTCTCTTTGCAAAGTGTCACCCGCTTCACTTTTGTGCTTCATTGCAGAAAATGCAGAAAACTTCTGCACCTCAGTCAGGCTGGTTCCACGCCCGCACCCTTCCCGCCGGGAACAAAAAAGAAAGTCCTTCAGCAAGAAGCCTTTCTTCCGCGCTCACTTCACTTTTCAACCAAGGAGCGTCATGCGTCTATGAAAGCGGCGAAAAACTCAATTTCTGTGCACAAAAACAAAAATACGGCAAGGAATTTCCCGGCAGCCGTACGGGGAGTCTCTTGCCGTATTTTTGTATATTTGAATGTAAATTATTGATTATTAATAAGAAAGGTAAAGATTATGGAAAAGGATCATAATACCAGAACCTGGCAAATCGATACCCTTGAGGAACTCAAGGCTTTTCGTGATGAAGTCAACGCCGGTACTACCTTTGCCGGATGGACCGTCACTCTTGGCGGCGATATCGATCTGAGCGGCGAAAACTGGCTGCCTATCGGTGACGTGAGCAACAACTTCAAGGGTACTTTCGACGGCAATGACTGCACTATTACCGGTCTGACCGTCAACAATACCAATGGCAACTATGCCGGACTTTTCGGATATCTTGACAGTGCCACCGTCAAGGATCTGACTTTGGAAGATGTTACCATCAACGGTAAAAACTATGTGGGCGCTGTCGCCGGTTACACCAATGCCGACTACGGTATTTGTTGTATCGAAAATGTGACTGTTACCGGCACCGTCATCATTTCCGGCGGCGCCGCTGTGGGCGGTATCGTGGGCGGCGGTAATGCCGCTCTCAATGACGTGACTGTCGCTGCCGGAGAAGGCAGTTCCATCACCGGAACTTCCGGTGACATCGGCGGTATCATCGGCAAGGCTGTCGCCGACGGAAAAGAGTATGACGATGGTGAATATCAGTACTCCGGTCTTACTTCCAACATCTCCGTTGCCGGCAGCAGTGTTGCCGTCAACTCTGTGGGCGGTGTCATCGGTTCCGCCGGCGACGGTGTGATCGTCAATGGCGTTACCTGCACCGCTTCTGCTGTGGGAGTGGTGGGCATCGGCGAAGCAAAGAAGGACAACGTGGGCGGCATCGTGGGTGCTGCCGGCGAAGAGGTGGTTCTCCAGGGTGTCAGCGCCCAGGCAGGAATCATTCGCGGAACTTACACCATGGACTCAGACAGCACTGTTGTCACAAACGACAAGGTCGATGATAACATTTTTGCCGGAGACAGAGAGCATCCCATTACCGTTGAGAGCGCCATTGATCTTGAGATCGAGAATGATATTGAGCTTGCCAACATCGTCCTGAGCGCTCCGAATCTGATCGTTGATGAAGGCATGACCCTGACTCTGGTCAACGCTGAAACCGCTTTTGAAAATCTGAATGTCAACGGCAGTATCAAACTGACCGCCATTGAAAGCACCATTTCAGGCGTTGACCTGACTCTGGGCGAAAAGGCTCTTATCACCATTGACGCCGCCGGTTTTGAGACCGGTTTCCTCAAGGTCATCGACTTGGATGATCCCGACGGTTCCTTCAAGGGTAACGAACAGATCGTCTTTGAGAACATGGGCGAACTGAATGTTTACTACGGCGCTGACGGCGACATTTGCATCACGGATGCAGATTTCTCCGAAGTTTTCCTGACCACTGATGCTGAGGGCAAAGAGTTCGGCGAACCTGTCGTTGACGGCGCTTATGCCGGTGTCAACGCTTTCGCCGCTGACAA
Source organism: Lentisphaeria bacterium (assembly GCA_017507125.1). Taxonomy (GTDB): domain Bacteria; phylum Verrucomicrobiota; class Lentisphaeria; order Victivallales; family Victivallaceae; genus UBA1784. Next base: position 10,715 of record JAFWBQ010000011.1, on the reverse strand, counting down.
TATCGCCGGAGCTCTGGATTTCTTCAAGGAATTCGGATGTGAAACATTCCGCATCAAGGGCAGATATGCCTGCACTGAGTGGACTTTCGGCGCCTTCGACAGCAAGGTTTCTTTTGTGAAACAGTCCGAAGATCAGACCGAAGATGCTTTCCTCTTCTTCAAGAATGTGTATGACACAATCGCTGTCACAGGTGAACTGACCATCAGTGAGGGTGTCGAACTCAGATTCAATACCTCTCCTTTCGTGTTCGGCAGCGAAGAGGGAACCGCTCAGGTGAACCTGGATGGTGTTTTGAGCGTTTATGGCGCAGAGCTTGTTGATGTCAATATTGCAATGAGCGAGAATGCTGTTTTCAACTCCACTGCCGCAGTGAATGTCATCGGTGATAACGTTGTCATCACCGGCGGTGCTTTCAATGCCGCCGCCATCGAAATTGCCGGAGAAGGCGTTCTTGATATTGACGGTGCCGCGATCACCGCCGACACTATCGCCAACAACGGACGCATCGACGTGATCGGCGATACCGATTCCATCAACGCCGGAATCAACGGCGGTATCCTTGCCATTCAGAATGGCGCCCTCTTCACCTCTGCTGCTGACGTCAAAGTTAAGCTGATCTATGTGGGCTATGATTACGCCGCCGGAGCTGACAGCGACGCTTCCGGACTTGTCATTGCCGAAGGCACTTCCGTTGAGGGCACAGATGCCATTTATGTCCGTACCGGCAGCTCCATGACCGTCAACGGAACTGTTTCCGCCGGTGAATACAACCTCAAAGGTAACGTGACCGTTGCCGCAGAGGCCGATATGATCGTCGCCGGAACTCAGGGCGTCAAGGTCCGTGAAGAAGGGGCGACTCTTACCGTTTACGGCGATATGATCTGGGGAAATATCCCCGGTGAGATCCCCGACGGCAGACTCCTTATTGAAAAGGGTTCCGTGGTCATTGACGGCGGAACTCTCTATGAAGCAGATGACGCTGCTGACGCGGTTCTTTCCTCTGTGGTTCTTGAAGCTGAAGGTACTCTCACCCTCAGCAACGGTGCCGCTGTCACCCTTGACGCCGTCGTCAACGCAGGCGCCATCTTTATGGACGAAACTGTGAAGATCACCGCCAACACCCTTGAAAGCACCGGTTCCATCACTGTTGATGCCGAAGGCTTCACCGGTATTGCCAAGATCTTTGACTTGAGCAGCGATGCTGCAACTCCTGAAGATCTCATCACCTTTGAAAACCTTGCCGAAGGCGTGGATGTTTTCTACGGAGACGACGGCGATGTGACTCTGAGCGATGTCAGCCGCAAAGTCTTCTATGTGGACTCCACTTTCAGCGGCGCTTTCGCAGATGAGGTCGCTCCCGGCAAATATTTCGGCATCAACGCTTTTGGCGATATGAAGAGCGCCATGGCTGCTCTGGTTTACGATGAAACTGAAATCTTCATCGCTCCCGGCTGCACCGTTACCGGCGAAAACGGCATTTTTGAGGGCTGGGGCAACGATGCCGGCGAGGTCGCTCTCTATGACATCGACGGAAAGAGCGTTACCTGGACCGCCGAAGCTCCCGTAACACTTGAAGTTGCCGCCCGTCATGTGGTTCTTCACGGCGAAGGCACTCTCAATATCGCTGAAAATGTGACCATCGACTACCTTCAGGCAACGGGTGCCGGACTGGGTGAATCCCTCTTTGCAGTGGGTTCCTTCTGGACCGGTGATGACTCCACCGCCAAAGCCACCGTCAATCTTGCCGGCAAGATCATTGCCGGTGATGTCGCCCTTTCTGCCGACAATGGCTCCGTGAAGGTCCGTCACGGCAATCTGTTTGTGAGTGAGACCGGCTCCATTGACGCCGATTACAGCATCCGCGTCCGCGACGGTCTGCTGGATGTGACCGGTTCCGGCAAGGATGCCGTCGAAGCTCAGCTCAAATCCCAGCGTCTGGAAATCAACGGCAATCCTGAAGGCGAAGCCAAAGCCGTTATCCGTGACAGCTATGTGAGCATTACCTACGGCGGCGGCAAGATCGCCGACCGCTTCGACAGCAATACCGACGGGTACGGCTATGCCAAGAGCTTTGAATTTACCGACTCCCGTGTTGAAGCCGGCTCCCTTGTCATCAACGATGCCGTCACCACTTTTGAGGGCGAAGGCAGTGACTTTACATTCGGCACAGTCAGCAACGCAGGTACCATCACTCTGACCGGCTCCACCCTGACTGTCAGCAAGACTCTCAGCATTGCTGAAGAAGCTGCCTTCACCGTCAGCGGTGAAAGTACTCTTGATATCGCCGACTTCACCGAAGGTGTCATCTCTGTCACCGACGGCACCACTCTGACCGACAGCGCCGTTGCAGGTGCCGGAACTCTCATCTTTGCCGGAACTGTGGAGTTTGAAGGCGCCAATACCATTACTTCCGCAGTGAACAGCCCTGAGGAGGGCTTTGACCTTGTGGTCAATCAGGGCGCCAGTCTGCTGATCACCCGTTTCGTGGTGGGTTACGACCGCAGCTTCACCGTTTACGGCGAGATCGAAGATGCCAGTCTGCTGACTTCTCTTGACGATGTGACGCTCTCTCTTAAAGCCAACAGCACCAGCGGATTCAGCGTGGGCGGCACCGGCACCGGCAACATGACCGTTCAGGATGCATACGTCGATCTGGGGAGTACCTCCTGGAAAAATGCTTACGGCACCTATGAGTGGAGCTTCACCAACTCCTACATCAAGGCGGCAAGTCTGGGCAACGCCAATGTCCGCGCCAGCGAGGATGCCGTCTGGAACCTTACTTTTACCGACAGTGTCCTTGAAGCCAATTACATCAAGAGTGCCGTGGGTGTCAACTTCGTCTTTGAAGGAGGCTCCTACGCCGAAGTCAACAGCATTGTCGTGGAAGGCTCTCTTACCATCGACGCCACCAGCGATGTCCTGGTCAAAGGCTACCAGAACAACACGAAGGGCGGACTTGACGAGCATGGTGATATTCAGGGAACCGTCAACGTGGAAGGCTCTCTTACCATCGACTCCACCACCAATGTGGGTGTGGAACTTTACGGTGCAGAGGTCAACGTGACCGGCGGTACCCTCGAACTCAACAAGCAGGATATGACTCTTGACGCTGAGGCTGCTCTTGAAATTTCCGAAGGCGGTCAGGTCAATACCGAAGGTGTTGTCACCAACAGCGGAACCATCAACGTTTCCGGTGGCTCCTTCAGCGCCGGAGCTGTTGACAATAGTGCCGGAGTCATCGGTGTTTCCGGTGACTCCCAACTCAACATCGCCTCATTTGACGGCAATGCCATCGTCGCCGCCGACGGTGCGACTCTCACAGACTCCACCATCAAGGGTGCTGAGACCTACGCGGGCGTTGAAAACAGCGGATACAAGTATCTCCTCTCTGTCAACGGTGACGAGGCGGGTACTCTGAACCTTGCAGGCTCCAATACCATCACTTCCATTGATGCCGGTGCCGGTGATACTGTCAATGTGACAGGTACACTTTCCTTCGGCAGCAACGGCTCCGACGGCTTCAAGCTGGGCAACGGCGCCACCTGGAACATTGAAAATGCCGAAATCAAAGATGTGTGGGCACTTTCTCTTGACGGAGCTTATATGACCGATGATGACAACGCTCCTGTGAGCAACATGACCTTTACCAACTCCACTCTGATCGCGAATCAGATTTCCGCCAAGGGTGTGAAGGAAGGGCAGGAAATCGGCTACGGTACCTTTAATGTTGAGTTCAAGAACAGCACCGTGGATCTTTCCGGCAAAGTTCAGACTCAGGCTCAGGATACGGCAGATGTCAATATCTCCTTCTCTGAAGCAACCTCTGTCACCGCCAAAGATCTGCTCAACGACTCCACCAGAGGTACCATTACCTTTGACGGTACCGATGAGGTGAATTTCTCAAGAGTGTTCCGCAACAAAGGAACTGTTGAGATCCTCAACGGCGCCGAAGTCAATGCCGTTAACACCTATGACACCACTGAACATTACAGTGCCAACGAAGGTACCATCAATGTCAATGGTGCCGCCTTGAATCTGACGGGGGCTTCCACCTTCGCCAACAGCGGAACCATTGCCCTTGAGAACGCTTCTTTCAGTGCCGGTGCCGTGAATACCGCAGAGGGCACCTTCACCGTTGCCGGTGAGGACAATACCCTGAACATCGGAACCCTCACCGGAACGCTTCTGGCAAAAGACGGCGCCGGGATCACCGACTCCAATGTGGGCGGCACCGTGGAAGCAGAGAAGGATCTGAGTTTCGCCGGAGATAACGTTGTCAAGACCCTCAATGCTGTCAACGGCGGAACCATCACTGTTGAAGAGGACAAGACTCTTGCTCTCAACAATTTCTCCTTCGGCTCCTCTGCCACTGCCGGAAATAAATACATCATCGACGGCGGCATGATCACTGCCAACTACGGATTCTTCCAGCACGGCGTTTATACTCTGAACGCCGACTTTGAAACCGGCTATATGTATTACTCCTACGGCAGTGACATCACAGTCAACGGTTCCTTCCACAGCCGCGGCGAAGGCGACGGACTGGATTACGTCCGTGGCAACCTGACCGTTGCCGAGGGCGGCAGTTCCACCCACGACAAAGCTTTGTGGGTCGGTCAGCCCGCCTCCTGGGGCGAAATGGCGGCCTCTCTCACTGTGGCCGGATACGTTCAGGCCGCAACTCTCAATGTGTATGCCGGCAGCACTATGACCGTCAACGGCGAAGGTGAAGTTTCCGCCGGCACCTTTAACCTGACAGGCACCCTGACCATCAATGCCGGAGAAGAGTTTGACGGCATCCGCAAGGTGGTCGATGTCACCGGAAACTCCTTTAATTACGGTGAAAATTCCATCACCGTCAATGGCGAAGCCAAACTTGCCATTGCTGATGACGGTGACATTTTCATCCACAACGCTGATATGACCACATTCTATGTGGATACCGATTATACCGGTGAATTCGGTACTGAAGTGGCAGAAGATCAGTATCTGGGTATCAATGCTTTCGACTCCTTTGCCGCGGCTCTGGATTCCAAAGCTGATGAAACGGTGAAGTTCGTTGTCAATAGCGATACCGACTCTGCACTCAGCGGCAAGACCATTACCGGTACTGTTGTGACCGGGGCTGAAGACGGTGTCACTATTGCCGACAGTGCCGACAACGATTATGTCTCCTTTGCCAATGCGGAAATCGGTGAAAATATCACTGTGGATGCCAAGTATATCTATTTGTCCGGTGAAAATAAATTTGCCTGTGATGTGAATTGTGCCACCACATTCTACAGCTCGGGTAAACTGACCCTCACCGGAAATGCCGAAGTCTATACCACTATGAGCCGTTACTATGCAAAGGCTGATGACGGTATCTATGTGGTGGGTACTGCCGAAGCCGGCAAGGGTGCCGAAGCCGAAGTTCAGTTTAAGGCAATAAACTACCTCGGACATTACTCCGGTACCTTCAGCGTGAAAGATACTGCTGCTGAGTTCGGTTACATCCTGCTCAACGGCTCAAATGACGGTGATATCCAGGCAAGACTGGTCCTTGACAACGCCCGTGTTTCCACCATCGGCGGACCCAATACCCAGCCCGGTCAGGTGCAGATGAATGATGATGCCGCCATCATCGCCACCAACAACTCCCTTCTGGACTTTGTGGGTCCCAAAGATTTCGCTTACCTGAGCATGGGTGAAAACAACTCCATCAGCCTGACCGATTCCGAAATGCGTCTGGGCAAAGAAGGGCAGGGCAGCAACAACATCAACGGTACCATCACCATGGCAAGCTCCACCCTTTCCTCTCTGGGAACCATCAATGTGGGTGCCACCGGCTCCATCACCACCGCTGCAAGCGAAAAGGGCGGCATCAACGAGATCACCGCAGTCAAGATCGACAATCAGGGAACCATCAACGTGGGCGGTGAGACCACTATGAACATCGGTACTCTGACCGGCAACGCTGTCAATCTTCTCGAAGGGGCAACCCTTTTTGACTCCGTTCTCGGCGGTATGAGCGAAGTGGTCATCAACGGCTCCGGCACTGTCCGCAACAGCGAAATTTACGCCATCAGCGGTATGGAAGGCGCTGACGGAAACGTCACCTTGAATATCGTTGATACCGAGGCTTCTCAGATCATCGGTACCGGATGGACTCCTGAAAATGTCCTCAACGGCGATCTGACGGTCAATGTTTCCGGAACCGAGTGCTCCATCATGACCGCGGGCAGCCGTACCTACAACGGCGCAGTTGAATTCAACATCACTGACAACAGCAATGTTGCTCAGCTCGCCATCGGTCTGAGTGCCAGCTTCACTGACGTGGCTGTCAAAGTTGACAACTCCAGTGTGGGAGTCATCAGTGCCGGTTATGCGATCCAGATCGCCGATGAGTACAAGGTCGATCTGAACAATGCTCAGATCGGCAGTTTTGAGTTCCTCAACGGAGTCATTGCCGACGAGATCACCATCGCCGGTACCACTGCCATCGAAGGCGCTCTCTTTGGCGCCGATTTGATCTCCGTTGCCGAAGACAGTATCATCTCCGCCGCCAGTATCGACATCGGCGAAGGTGCCCGGATGACCGTCAGCAGCGGTGCTCAAGTCACAACTGCAACTGTCACCAACAACGGCGAACTTGCCATCACCGGCAGCACCCTCACCGCAGATGAAGTCTCCGGCAGCGGCTCCTTTACCATCGGCGCAGGTGCCACTGAACTCAATGTGGGGGCTCTGAAGCAGGATATCTACGCAAATCAGAACAGCTCTGAAGCCATCACCCTTACCGGCGACATCGGTGCGACCTCCAACGCCATCAGGATCTACGGCGACGCTGAGCTTTCCGGATTTGGTGTCAATGCCGGATATACCGGCAGACTGGTCAGCGGCACCGGCCGTGTCAACGTCTACGGCGACACTGTTATCGGCGATAACACTGTGATGAACCTCAACGCCTTCCAGACCACCCACAGCGGTGTCATCGAGGCCGGTTCCGTCATCAACACTGCCAACTTCAACGCCTACGATATGGGTGCTGCTGATGACGGTACTGTTGTGGATGCCAAGTTCGTCATCGAAGGTACTGTCAATGCCGTCTCCTTTATCGTCACCAATGACCGTTACAGCTCCAATGGCAATGATGAACTCATTGTTGCCAAAGACGGTGTTGTCACTGCCACCTATATGAGCGGCAACGGCCGCTTCAGTCTCCAGACCGGTGCTGTCACCGTTTACGGCAGTGTCACCGGTGATCTTTCTGCCGGCGGCGGCCAGAGCAATATCGGTTCCACCAGCAAACGTGCCGATGGTGAAGTTTACGCCATGACCGTGACTGTTGATGGCGGTCAGTTTGCTGTGACAGGCTCTCAGAAGCTGGTTATTTATGATGGAAGTGCCCTTGAGGTAACCAATAACGGTACTTTCAGTTGGGAAAGCACTGTCGATAACAGCGGCACGATCAACATCTCCGGCGACGGCGCTGCTGTTACCGGAAAACTTACCAACAGCGGCGAGATCGAGGTTTCCGGAAAGAGCTTTGCTGCCACAACCATTGATAACAGCGGCACCATTACTGTGAAGAGTAACGGATTTACCGTCGGCGCCACTGAGAACAGCGGAAATATTTGCGTGGCTGATGGCGGAAGTGCTGTTTTCGAAGTGATTTCCAACAGTGGAACCATTACCATTGATACCGAAAGTACCCTTACCGCTGGCGATATTACCGGAAAAGGTTCTGTCATCATCGACGCCGCTGATTTCCAGGGCGGTGTTTCCCGGATCGTTGACCTTTCCGGTGATGACTCCATCGAAGAAATGGTTACAGGTGAGAATCTGGGTGAGAACTCTCTCTTCTACGGCGCTGACGGTGATGTCTTTATTACCGATCAAAAACGTGATACCCTCTATGTGGGTTCTGTTTATGCCGGAGCTGATTTCGGTGCCGTAGTCAACGGTAATGTCGTTGGTTACAACGCTTTTGATGACATTGCCGATGCCGTCAACTCCGCAAAGAGTGACAGCGAAGTCGGCATAGTGAAGGTTGAAGAGGGCAACAGCGTTGAACTTTACAACTGGGCTGTTGGCAGTTCCATCACCACTGAAAATGCCGACGGTCTTCTCATTGATCTCGGCAACAACGGTCAGAGCTGGCACTGGGGTGATATCGATATGGCCACAGGTGAAGCTCCTGCTGAAGGTCAGACCTATTCACAGATCTCCAACTCTCTGGCAGACTTTACCATCGGTAAGAATGTCACCGTTATCGCTGATGCGATGCTGGGTGTCGGTCCCGGCAGCTGCAAGATCGAAGGTGCTGTGGAAGTCAATGCTCTCTTTATGCAGGGAACCGCTCTCGTGATCAACGGCTCCGTAACTGTTGCCGACTGGCTGACTCTGTCAAGCAATGGCATTGCAACGGATTATCTCCAGGTCAATGAAACAGGTGTCCTCACCGCAGCCAAAGCTGATATCGCAGACGGATTCAAATTTACCGTCGACGGCAGCGTTGATCTTGACTACGTGGAACGCGACGGCACATTCAACATCGGCAAGACCGGTACTCTGGAACTGAGCGAAGGTGAAATCGTTTCCATCGTCAACGATGGCGAACTCAACTTTGCCAATGGCGGTGAACTGCTCATTACCGGCAGCATCCTCAGCAGCGGAACTCTGACCGTCGGCGCCGAAAATACTCTGAGCGCCGCCGCCGACAGCGAAATCGTTGTCAACTCTCTCATGACAGTTGAAGGTGCAGTCGACGGTGCCGAAGCGACTTTCAAACTTGGCGGAATCCTTGAGATCGACGGATTTGACAAGGGCGTTGAGCGCGAAGTCACTGTGACACTCTTTGCCATTGATGAAAACGGTGTTATCGCCGAAAATGGTGAAAAGATCATTTGCACCATCGGTGAAAATGAAGAAAGCGTCACCTTCTCAACCAGTGACTTTACCAACGGTCAGTACTACACCGTTATCGTTGACGGCCCCGGTGCCTTCCGTACCGAGACCAACGTCATCGAAAACGGAAAACTCGTTATCGCAGGCGGCAGTGTTGCTTTGGAGAGCCTCAGCCTTGGCAGTGGCAACAGCGTTGAAATCGCAGAAGGCTCCACCGTCAGCTTCAGCGGCCTTGACAACAAAGGCACCATCTCTGTTGATCTGGCTGATTGCGACATTGACATCGTCAAGATCTTTGATTACACCGGCAGCAATACCATGGATGAGGATGCTTACGGCAATATCTCTGTCAATAATGATGCCTACACCCTTGCCGTCATCGGCAACGATCTCTTCGCTTGCACTGCTGAATTCAGCACCACCGATGTTGTCGTCTGCAGCCAGTGGGCAAATTCCGGTTATCTGGATGTTGTGGGCGAGGGATTGGTTCTCGGACTCAACGCTTTCAGCACCATTGACGACAACGATCCTGCCAAGGAGGGTCTCACCAGTCTGACTATTGTGGATTCTGTACTTGATTTCACTCAGCACTTCACCGATGCTTCACTTGATATCGCGGTCAACAACTCTGTTCTGACCGGTGACTTCCAAGTGACCGGTGCCGATATGATCGTGGATGAGACAAGTACTGTTGAGAGCATCACCGCGAACGATGGACTCCGCATCACCGGTGCCGGAACTGTGAAAAACATTTCCGGTAACGGTACCCTTGATCTTTCCGGAGTCAGCTTTGAGCGGATCGAAGGATTCGATACAGTGAATCTCACTGATGCCGTTATTGAAGAATCAGGTGCCATCACCATGTCTGATGGTTATGACATTCTCAATATCAGCGGCTCTCTGAGCATTGCCGGGGATATCTCCTTCAAGAAGGGTCTCTACGACCAGTTCAACCTCAGTGAAGATGCTGCTGTTTCTGCCAACGCCATCACCGGTTCCGGTGTGGTCGTGATCTCCATTGATCTGGGTGCTGCTTATGACGGTTCCGCCGCCATCACTGTTGCTCAGGACGGCATCTTTGGATCCGCTGAGCTGGTCATCAACCTTGACGTTGTCGGCGCTGAACTCGGTACCACCAACATGCTGGTCGAAGGTATCACCGACTTCAAAGGTACCATCGTCATCGACGGTGAGGAACTTGCTCTGGGCGGCATCTACGCCGGTGCCGATTACGAGTACGAACTGGTCCTCAACGACAAGGGTCTTGCCCTTGAGCAGACCACTCCTGTGGAGCCTGAGATCCGCCAGGTCCGCAGCGATGTGGACGGCAACGGATACAGCGATATCGTCTTGCATCACACCAAACAGGACTACTCCGGCGCATGGCTGACTCAGAAAGACGGTTCCGTCATCTGGGGCAATCTCAGCGACTCTGACGCTGAGCTGCTGGGAATCGGCAAGATGGACGACACCAAGGCGCTCTTCTATCTTGACGAAGGTTCCGTCGGTTACTGGAAGCTGGAAAATGGCAGCGTGACCGGCTACGAGACTGTCACCTCTGTCGACGATGCCACCAACGTGATCGGTCTGGGCGACTTCAACGGCGACGGCAGCACTGATCTGCTGCTGCGCAATGACAACGGTATGGTCGGCGCGTTCATGAGCGACGGTACCGGCTGGACCGAGTTCCAGAGTCTGGGCGCAGAGTGGAACGTTGCCGGTGTTGGCGATTTGAACAACGACGGTATCGACGATGTGATCCTGCACCACACCATAAAGGGCTTCTCCGGCGCCTGGCTCATCAACGAGCCGACCGGAAACTCCG
>JAFWBQ010000115.1 GCA_017507125.1 Lentisphaeria bacterium | reverse complement strand
TCCTGCCAGCGAAAATACTGCACATGACCATCGGCATAGAGAAAATTGGCGCCGCCCACATGCCGTCCGGGGACATGTCTCAATTTGCCCGTATCAGAAAGCTCGATTTGACTGCAGCGGTAATCGGTCATTCCCTGACCGTTGCTGTCTGTCATATGGACCAGAGCAGCCGGACGGCGAACTGTGGAAAGTTTGACTATACGCTTGCCGTAATTATCTTTCTGAAGGAATGCAGTATTATATCCGATGGAGTAAAAGAGATTCTGCCAGTTGTTGTCATCCATCTTTTTGTTGGCATTGATAAGAATACCTTCAAAGTTAAAATTATTAGAAGAAACTTCGGAACATGCAAAAGGTCCGCGCCACACTTTTGTGGAGTTGAGCTGCTGTGACAATGCGCCGAGAAAAAGCTCCTTGCTTCTGGTATATTCTCCCCAGGGCACATAATTATGAAGCGGCGTGTACGTAACCCGCATCCAGTAGGGCAAGGCACTTCCTTGGGCAACAGGGAAAAAGCCCTTCATATCATTGACATAAAAAGCATGGATCTTTCCCAGCTGCACAAAGTTGTTGGAACATCCGACACTTCTCGCCCTTCCCCGCGCCTGCTGCAAGGCGGGCAGCAGCATGGCGGCGAGAATAGCGATAATGGCTATTACGACAAGAAGTTCAATCAGTGTAAATTTTTTACAGTACATATTTATTTTTCTCCTTCTTCCTTTACTTTATATAAGCGCCTTTGCCTGTGGCGGGGGAGCCGGGCTTGAGCCTGAAATCCCCTTTGACGATATCAACAAACTGCGGGTCAACATGAAGAGATTTTTTGTCAAAGCCGGTCATTTGCTGCCACTCTTTGAGGGTGGTGGATTTCTTGATAAGTTTCCGGCTCGTGGTGACAAAAGAACCACCGATGTGCTGGTGTTTGTAAGGCGACCAGAAAACATTTCCGTCAGAGTGGATCTTGCCGGTGACGCCGATAAAAAACATGGCGGCATTGGTCTTCTTGGGCACGCCGGGGCGGTAATAGATGTTGTCGGTCATGGAGTAATTCCCGGTACCGCCCCAGTAGGTGATGCTGAAGAGTCCGGAGTTGATGATACTGTTGCGGTGGATCCGCACATTGTATGCGTTGTGGAAACTCAAAGCATAATCTCCGCCGCAGCTCACATTGTTTTCCAGATCAAAGTCGTGCCCCATGCCCTTGAAAAAGGGTCCGGCATAAAGTTGGTGGATACTGACACTGTTTTTCACCTTGATGAAGCTGGAGTTGACCGCGGAAATGACCGCCTTGCGGGAGTTGTATTCCGTGTTGGCAAAATGGACATTGTCCACAACCATATATTTTTTGCCGTCAAAGTTCACAAGGGGAGCGTAAAAGTTGAGACCGTCAATGGTGGCGCCATCTCCCTGAAGCGTAATGGGTTTTCCGGGGAGACCGCTCCGCAGAGGGGTAAAGCTCCCTGTATGACGGCCGGGGAGCAGTTTCACTGTATCGCCGGGGATCGCGGCACAGGAGGCTTCAAGAAGAGAAAGTTTTCCTTTGCCAACCTCAAGGACCTGAGGTGCCCGCATACTCTTTGCGGTTCTGAAAACGCCCATTTTTGAAACGGCACGTTCTCCCCGCCGGCCTCTGAAAACGACGGTATATTGATACTCCGTATCAGGCGCAAGATTGACAACTCCCGCCACATGTTCAACGCCCTGGAACACGCCTTTGGCAACAGACCATTTGCGCGCCCCTTTTTTGCGGTAATTGACAGAGATGGTTCCGTCATTTTCAGGAGTTTTGCAAAAAACGGCAGCACTGTCAGCATAAATAAAGTCAACTTTCAAATCAACGAATCTGACTTTGGGCATCTTGTATTTGAAGCCGGGCAGAGCCAGACGCTGCGCCTCTTTGAGCAGCGGATTGTCATTTTTGAAAGCCTCTTTTTTGCGGACATTGTTGCGGAACTTCATGGGAGTTCCTTTGAAACTTGCATCATCAGCTTTCAAGCTGACGCCGGTCCATTCAATGACGCCTGTAATAAGGTTGTTTTCCACCAGTGCCGGGACAGGTCCGCTTTCAACACGGAACTTGCCCAGCACCATGTTGTCACGGAAAATGCTTTCAGGACAGGCACTCTTCCAGCGGAACGCCAGAAAGTCGTCAAAAACATTGCCCACCACATGATTTCTTTTGCCGGGGTTGAATCCGTAAAAGTTGAATCCGTAGTTGTAACGGTAGGCGGGCAGATGACGGAGCGTCTCAGGACAGGGACCGCACCAGTTGGCAGTATAAAGATTGTCATGGGCGCCGGGGGCGGTCAGAATGGTCCCACGTTTGCCGTTGTTTCTGCCGTAATTCCCGGTGAAGTGTCCGAATGTACCGCCTTCCACATAAAGACCGGCAAAAGCATTGTTGAAAAATCCGCAGTTTTTGACGGTCACATGGTGGAGTTCATTCTCTTTTACAGGGGGATTGACCCGGACGGAAACCGCTGAAGGAAAATTCTTGAAGGTAATATTTTCAAGGTGCAGATAGCTCCCTCTCAGACGGATCCCCACCCGCTCATCGGCAACAAGTACGCCCTGGGGTTTATCTTCCGCAAAGTGAACTGTCAGCTCTTTTTTCTTTGCGTCGTAAAAATAAGTTCCGGGGATCTTTTTCACGATCTCAGGGAAATCCACCTTTTGCAGCAGGATCTGAGAAGGCGTCTCCCAGATGTGTTCATAGACCGGCTCTTTGACTTTTTGCCAGAAGCCGATCCTGCTTTCACCTTTGCGTGGAAGGAATTTTCCGCCCTGCACCACAACTTTTGCCCCGGGCATACCCATAACGCGGATAGGAGAACCGGGTTTTCCCCACTGTTTTTTGAAGTTGGCACCCACGCCGTAATTAAGAGAGATGCCGCCCTCATTATAAACGCCCTCTGCCACATAAAGAGTGTCACCGGCCTTCAGATCTCTGACGCCTCTTTTAAGGGTGCGCCATGCTTTCTTAAGAGATTTCCCGTCGTTGGAATCACTTCCGGCAGAGGAAACATAATAGCTGGCTCCGGGTTTGACCATGGGGCCTGCTCCGTAGAGTTTGAAATCAATATCAGCGGCGCTCACTCCGGAAATCAGCACAAAAGCAGCCGTCAGGAATCTGAAATAAATTTTTTTGATCATCGCTACAACCTTATTCATTAAACAAATATCAATATGCAACATTAGCCGCCGGGAAAGGATTCCAGGTTACGCCGTTCCATTGAACTTTGAGCTTGGAAGGAAAATCCTGCCAGCGGAAAAACTGCACATGGAAATCGGCATAAAGAAAGTTGGCTCCCCCCACATGCCGCCCCGGAACCTCTTTATTGGAGTACTCCGCTTCATAGTTGCGGCAACGGTAGTCGGTAAGACCGCTTCCGGAGCCGTCACACATATAAACCAGCGCCGCAGGGCGCTTGATCCGGGCAAGTTTGATCTGATCTACACCCCAGCTTTTGACAGGATCTTTTTTCACCTTTACAAAAGCATCATTGAAAGAAAGGGTATAATGAAGGGCATCATAAGAGCTGGAAGTCTGTCCGTCTTCCCCCCGGCCGTAAATGGAATTTGAATTGATATCGGTTCCGAACAAAGTCAAATGCTGTTCACTCACTTCAGGACAGGCAAAAGGTCCCCGGTACAATGTGCCACTGAGTTTGGAAACTCCCCCCAGATAGTAATAGTTGTATTTATCAACGACTTTCCACGGCAGATATTTATCCAGCGGGGTGTATGACTGCCGTGTCCAGTAAGTCAGAGCAGCTTTGTGTGTCCACGGGAAGAAACCGTTGGAGTCGTTGATGTAAAAAGCGACCGATTTTCCCAGCTGCCCGAAGTTGTTGGCACAAGCGATGGTGCGCGCCCTGCCCCGCGCCTGCTGCAAGGCGGGCAGAAGCATAGCGGCAAGAATGGCGATGATGGCGATAACAACCAATAGTTCAATCAAGGTAAAAGAGCGGCTTTTTTTCATAAAAATTTCCCTTCTTAAGATTATTTTTTAACTTCAACGAACAGATAACTTGCGATTCTCAGACGCTCAACGGATTTGTTCGGAGCCGGCGCGCAATAGATATACTGATTGTTATCAGGCGTCAAAGTTCCGATCTTGACCGGATGATATCCGGGAGCGGTGATTTTTTCAGCGTCAACGGAACCGGCTGCGATGCCGGTTTTCTGCTCCACATCGTAACAGCCGAATGAAGCTGTTTTTCCCTGGGGATTTTTTCCTGAGCATTGCAGTTCCACATAGACATCCCACTTTCCAAGGGGGGGATTCCAGAGCTGGCTGGTCCAGGTACCATGAGTGCACTCCACCTCCAGCACTTCTTCAACACCACCGGGCGCGGCGGGATCATTGACGATTTTGTACTGTCCGAAACGGCGGCAGACGGCAGCGCCCACTCTTTTCCACCGGGTACCAGGAGCGTATCCCGGAACCGGGGGAGCGCCCTTTTCCCACGCCTGGATAAGTCTGATATTGGGACGCAGCATATCAGGAGTGAAACGGGACTCGGCAAGGCGGGTGATTTTTGCATCTTTCAAAAGTTTGATCTGCTCCTCAAGGAGAGTCTGCCATTTGATGCCAGCCAGGGAAGCAGGGGGATCGCTCCAGACATCAGAGAGATGGAGCACTCCCAGATTCACCGGGATCGCGGCATGTTTCATCCGCAGACGCAGCACCGGATCATCAGCAACGGCTTTTTCGCCAGCCAGCAATATTTCTCTTGCTTTCAACAAAGCGGCCCGGTCAAGGTGAAAAATGAGCAGTTTGTTGGTTCCGGGTTTGGCGGTCAAAGTCATGTGTTTGATGTATTCAAGGATATAAGGAGCTGCCTTGCCGTAAAAACCTTTTGCAAATTCTTCAATAAGTTTCCGGGGATCAAGATAGGGATTCCACTGCAATTTGCCCAGCATCCACACCCGCAGATCGCTCAGGTCGGCAGCGGAGCCTGCGTAGGAGCCTTGTTGAAACACATCCACAACGCCGTTTTCGGCATAGAAACGCAGATCCTGAGTCAATCCCCGCCAGTTTGGAAAAGGCAGATAAAAGCGCTTGAAATCCGTTTCATAAGTCCAGACAGCAAGTGGGTTGCCATACTTCTTCCACGCCTTGAAAATATTTCCCTGAGCGGCGTTGGCAGGATGGGATACAGGCTGAGCGGCATTGGATTTACCGGGACAGAAACGGATCAGCACATTTTTGCGGGGTATGATGGTTTTAGGTGTCGGGAGCGTAAAAGCGTAGGCAAGAGTTTCCACCCATACTCCGGGGAACTCTTTGGCGACGGCATCGGCGACCTCGTTGACCATATCCATATAAAGGTCGCTTATATTGCCATGTTTTCTGATGAACTCTTCACACTTTGGGCACTGGCAGGGAGTCATAAGTCCATCGTTCTGAGAGACGGAAATGACTGACGGCGCCGGAGTGCTGCGCAATTTTTTAAGGACTGCTTCAACAAAAAATTTGCGCATCTCTTTATTGGTCAGACAGAGCTGACAGTCGGGAACGCGTTTTTTGTCCCGCAAGGCGAACCATTCGGGGTGCTTTTTGAAGTGGACTTTTCCGGGGACAAAGTAGCCGAAAGTATGTACGAAACCGATGATATCCTCTTTGCCGCCCCACTGTGCGCCGCTGTTGTAGCGGTTGGAACGCACTTTCAACGCAAAAGAAGGATTGCGTGCAAGATCATAATAGAGATAACGGCGCTGAAAGACGGGAGCATAGCGGTGGTTGATTTCCGGCAGGAAAAATTTCTGATGCCGGGGCCAGTATTCATCTTTGGCGGTCCAGAATCGGACTCCATAGGCTTGTTCAAGAAATTCATAAACGGCATAAACACTCCCCCGGGGGCGGTCTCCGAGGATAAGCATTTTTCCATCAACGTTTTTAAGTATGATCTCATCGGGTTTGAGTGAAGAAAAGTCTTTGATTTTCAAGGCTTTTGCAGAAGCCTGGGATTGCCCCACCCAGAAAAGGGATTTTTCGGGAGAGTTCCGCACGATGGCAACATTCAGGTCAAAGATCTTTTTGAGAGCCTTTTTCAGTTCCTTTGAAGCGTTGTACTCCACAACAGTTGCTTCACGGGAGAGATAAATGGAAATATTTTCCACTGCAGAGACAACAGTTCCCAGTATCATCAGGAAAAACAAGAAATATTTTTTCATCTCTGCTCCTCAAACGGCATAATAAAACTCTATTCAGAAAACTTATAAGAACATGCTGTTAATTTACCACATCAAGGGGAAAAAGTCAAGAGATAGTCACAAAAAAGCGTTTTTTTCTTAAATTGCCCTTGCCTTACGGAAGTTTCAAGGTTATATTATAAAGGTAATCCAAGCGGAGAGATGGCTGAGTGGTCTAAGGCGACGGTCTCGAAAATCGTTGTGGGGGCAACCTCACCGAGGGTTCAAATCCCTCTCTCTCCGCCATTTTTTTGCCAAAAAAATGGCGGAACGAAGCCGCAAGGCTTCACTTCACTGTGCCGTCAGGCACAACTTCACATCTTCACGCGGCGACAGCCGCTCTTCACTGAATGACCGTTACGCCTTGCTTGTGAAGTCGCTCCCTTTGGTCGCTTGTGAAGACGTTCCGCTTACGCTCCACTTGTGAAGTTGCCGCCTGTCGGCGGGTGGATGTGTTTCTTTTTACTGCGCTTCGCTTAAACGGCGGCAAGCCGCCTTGATTTTT
>JAFWBQ010000114.1 GCA_017507125.1 Lentisphaeria bacterium | reverse complement strand
TTCGGTGCTGTGAGTGCTCTGGCGTTCCCTGTCCTCTTCCCCGGACACGAATCCATCGGTCAGACTCTTTCCCACTTCTTCCCCCGTCTGCTTCAGACCAACAGCGAACCCTACCGCTGGCTCTTCAACCCCAACACCGCTATGATCTCATGTGTGATCCCCATGGTGTGGGCAGGTATGGGACCCGGCTGTCTCATCTATCTTGCAGCACTGAAGGGTATTCCTGAAGACTACTATGAAGCCGCCGACCTTGACGGCGCCACCTTTATCGACAAGATCCTCTTCGTTGTGTTCCCCACATTGAAGGCTCTTATCGTCATCAACTTCGTCGGTGCCTTTATCTCCTCCTGGTACGCCTCCACCGGTAACATTCTTGTTATGACCGGCGGTGACGCCGCTACCAAGACTGAGACCGCCGGTCTCTACATCTGGTACAAGGCCTTCACCTACCTGAACTTCGGACCTGCCACCGCTGCGGCATGGATGCTGGCATTCATTCTGATCGGCTTCACCGTCTATCAGCTCCAGATCCTTTCCAAGGTGGAATTCAAGAACGCCGGTGCTTCTGAAAAGAAATAACAAATCACATATAAGGAATATTTACAAATGAGTATTATTTCAACGATCGGGCGTAAAAGTCTGAAAGTCCGGTGCCTTATCTGGTCCATCTATCTGGTGCTGACCCTGGGTGCTCTGACCATGATCTATCCCTTCTGGCTGATGATTTCAGGTACCGGAAAGTCCTCTACCGACGTTTCTGAACTGAAGCTCATCCCTTCATATCTGGTGGATGATGATGCCTACTACCGCAAGACGGTGGCATCTTTGTTCAACGAGTTGATCGTCTCTGCTCAGATGCTTTACAACATGCCTCTGCACGACTTCCGTCAGCTGCCTGTTCCTCAGGATAAGAAAGAGAAGCTCTGCAAAGAGTGGGAAGAGTTTCTGGACAAGAAGAATTTCCCCTTCTACTACTACTTCCTCGGTCACAGCCACGCCGGTGTTTCCAACAACACCCGTCCTGAGAACTTCCGTCACTATAAGGATGCTCTCTTTGAAGAGTTCGACGGCGACCTGAGCGCTATGAACGATGCCAAGGGCACTGAGTTTGCCACCTGGAACGCTCTTATGGTCAACGAAAATCCCTTCGCTCCCCGCCGTACCATCCCCAACCCCACTGTGAGGTATAACGAAGAGTGGTATATGCACAAGAGCACCGCTCCCAAGCACCACCGTGTCTATGTGAATGCTTCCGGTTTCTTCAAGGGATCCTTCATCTATCCTCAGTACAGCAAGGATGTTGCCACCTACAACAAATCCCACAAGACCAGCTACAAGGATTACGCCGACGTGCGTCTGAGCCGCCGTTTCCCTGCCAACGCAACTGCCAAGGAAAAAGAAGACTGGGAATTCTTCGTCCGCGAGATCCTGAACCTCTTCTGGATCCGTGTCGATGCCTCCCAGAACCCTGCCTACCGCAAGTTCATCGCAGCCAAATACGGCACTGTTGCTTCTCTGAACAAGATCTACGGCACCAAATACAAATCCTTTGCTGAAGTCAAGCTCCCCACCGAGATCCCTGCTCCCTATCATGGCGCACTTGTCTCCGACTTCGGCGATTACCTCAAGGGCTGGCTTGATCCTCAGACCAAGATCCTCCACAAGGCCCCTGCCAAAAACATCTATCTTTGCAGTGTTGAGTTTCTCTTCCGGGACTACCTGAAAGACAAATTCAAAACCGTTGCCGCCATGAACAAAGCTCTCGGCACCAACTATAAATCCTTTGACGTTGTTGACGCCCCCCAGTGGGAGTATCACTACACCAAGATCATGGCTGACAAGAAGCATCAGCGCTGGGAGTTCGCCACCCGTAACTTCAAGACCGTGTTCGCCTACATCGCCCTTCAGGGCCGCGGTGTGATCAACACTGTTATCTACTGCGCGCTGGCTGTGCTCTGCGCTCTGACCTTCAACCCCCTGGCCGCTTACGCTCTCAGCCGCTTCCAGCTGCCCTCCACCTACAAGATCCTGCTTTTCCTCATGCTGACCATGGCATTCCCCCAGATGGTTACCCAGATCCCCAACTTCCTTATGATGCGTGAGTTGGGATTGCTGAACACCTTCGGCGCTCTGGTTCTGCCCGGTCTTGCCAACGGTTACAGCATCTTCCTGCTCAAGGGATTCTTTGACTCCCTGCCCAAGGAACTTTACGAAAGCGCCATGCTTGACGGTGCTTCTGAAACCCGTATCTTCCTCCAGATCACCATGAGCCTTTCCAAGCCCATTCTGGCTGTTATCGCTCTGAATGCCTTCACCCATGCTTACAGCAACTTCATGATGGCACTGCTGATCTGTCAGGACCAGAAGATGTGGACCCTGATGCCCTGGCTGTATCAGCTGCAGCAGTCCAGCTGCCAGGCTGTGATCTACTCCTCACTGATCATCGCCTCCATCCCCACCTTCCTGATCTTCATGCTCTGTCAGAACGTGATCATGCGCGGTATTGTGGTGCCGGTGGAAAAATAAGGTTTTCAACAGAAGGATTATTACAATCATGGATGATCTTGCACAGAAAATCACTGACCGGCTCAATGAGCTCCGCGTCCATCTTCAGGCCGACGGCGGCGATCTTGAGATCGTTGCCATCGAAGGAAAAACTGTTCAGCTCCGGCTGAGGGGCGCCTGCGGACACTGTCCCCACGCCGCTATGACCATCAAAGGCGGTCTGGAACATATCCTTCGCGAAGAGCTGGATCCTGAGATCGAGCTGGTCCGGGTAGACTGACAAACAAAACATACGACGGGGGGCTTGATTCAGGCCCCCCGGTTTTTAATTACAGGAGAAATTTTTATGGGGATCATTGATGAGATCAAAGCCCTCAAGGCTGAAAAGAATGCCTTGATCCTTGCACATAATTATGTACGGCCCGAAATTCAGGAGCTTGCAGACTTTACCGGGGATTCTCTTGAACTCTCAATGAAGGCACGTTCTTCCGGGGCAAAGCTGATGGTCTTCTGCGGTGTCCGTTTTATGGCTGAAACTGCCAAACTGCTTTCTCCTGAGTCCACGGTGCTGCTGCCCAATCCTGACGCGGACTGCCCCATGGCGCGTATGGCTGACGGGGAACAGGTCAAAGCGTGGCGCAGCGAGTTCCCTGATGCTGTTTTTGCCGCTTACGTCAACACAACCGCCGGAACCAAGGCTCAGGTGGATATCTGCTGCACCAGCGGCAACGCTGAAAAGGTGGTGCGCTCACTTGAAGGGAAAAAAGTCGTCTTTCTGCCTGACCGTAATCTGGGAGGCAACATCAACAACAAGCTGGGAACTGAAATGGCGCTCTGGAACGGCTGCTGCCCTGTTCACGATCAGGTGACACCTGAGATGCTCAAGGGGGCGCGGGAGTTCTTCCCCGATGCCGCCATTATCATCCATCCTGAGTGCAAGGTGGAGTGTACCGCCCTCGCTGACGCCGCTTTGAGCACTGCCGGAATGCTCAAGTTTGTGAAAGACTCCCATAAGAGCACCTTTGTGGTTGCCACTGAAAGCGGATTGCTCCACCGGCTCAAAAAGGAAAATCCCGGCAAAAGATTCATCCCTCTTGCGCCTGAGATCATCTGTCCCGATATGAAAAAGATCACCCTTGAGGATCTGCGGGACGCTCTCAAGTTCAATCAGCATGAGATCATTCTGCCACCTGAGGTTATGGAAAACGCCGTCAAGCCCATTGAAAAGATGCTGGCTCTTTCATAAAAATTATTATTTCCGCCGGAGTTCACCGGCATATTCAACAGGATTCAAACACTATGTTCGTCAAACAGACTGTCAAAGGCATGAGAGATATTCTCCCCGCCGAAAACGAGATCCGGGAGTATCTGCTGGATCTTCTTAAATCCACCTACCGTTCTTTCGGGTACTCGCTGATCGAGACTCCCTGCATGGAACATATTGAAAACCTGAGCAGCAAGCAGGGCGGTGAAAACGAGAAACTTATCTTCAAGATCCTCAAGCGGGGCGAAAAGCTGGGCAATGCCCTTACCGGAAATGAGGCTGATCTTGTGGACTCCGGCATGCGTTATGACCTGACCGTGCCCCTGGCGCGTTACTATGCCAACAATGCTTCCGCCCTTTCTCTGCCTTTCAAGGCGATGCAGATCGGTCCTGTCTGGCGCGCCGACCGTCCCCAGAAGGGAAGGTTCCGTCAGTTTACCCAGTGCGACATCGACATTCTGGGTGACAGCAGCTGTAATGCAGAGATCGAACTGATACACGCCACCACCACCTTTCTGGACAAGGCGGGCGTCCGCGGGTGCACCGTTCTCATCAATGACCGCCGTCTGCTGAAAGCCATGATGGACTACTGCAAGTTCCCCGAAGAATCCCACGGCGATGTGCTGATCATTCTTGACAAATTTGATAAGATCGGTTCTGAAGGGGTCCAAAAGGAGCTTCTTGACTCCGGTTATGCGTCTGAGTCTGTTGAGCTTTATTATGACTTCTTTGAGAAGCTCCGGAATGCTGAGGATGCTCTTGCATTCTGCACCGGAACTCTTGCTGAAGTCCTCCCTGAGGGAACAGGTGAAAATTTAAGATCCATTATTGACACTGTGCGCGAACTGACTTCCGCAGAGGATACGAAGTTTGTCTTTGATCCCACCCTTGTGCGGGGTATGGGATATTACACAGGTACTATTTTCGAGATCCGCGCTGAAAGTTTCAAAGGCATTTCCATTGCCGGCGGCGGAAGATATGACAAGATGATCGGCAAATATATTGGCTCCGACGTCTGCGCCTGCGGTTTTTCCATCGGTTTTGAGCGGATGATCGGCGCCCTTATCGAAGGGGGATTTGATATCCCCGGCCGCGCTGAGAAGATCGCTGTTCTTTACCGCCGCGCCTTCACCTTGAGCGATGTGGCAGCTTTGCAGAAGGTCTGCAACACCTTCCGTGCCAACGGCAAGCGTATTCTCATCCAGCAGATGAACAAGAATCTGGGATTCCAGAAAAAGCAGCTCGCCGATCAGGGATACAGGATCATCGAAGTCGCTTCACCGGAGGAAGCCGCAGGGGCTTTGGAGTGAGTCGTACACATGAATCTTCTGGAACTTTCCCAGACAATCCGCCGCCTCAGACTTGAGCGTCGGCTCACAGTTGAACAGCTGGCACAGCGCAGCGGGTTCAGCAAGGGATTTATTTCTCAGGTGGAAAATTTCCGCATATCTCCCTCACTCAAGGCTCTCAACCGCATTGCCGAGGCGCTTGAGGTGGATCTCAAATCTCTCTTTGAGGCGCCCGGCAAGTCAGCTGAGTTCGTTTTCGGAACCGTTTCAGAAGGCCTTGAACTGCAGCGCGACGACAGTCAGGAGTATGGTATGCGGTATCTTGCCCTTGCAGGAAATCTTTCGGGCAAGAAGCTGGATCCCTTTCTGGTGGAGTATCACGACACACTTTCGCCCCGTGATTTCATGGCACATGAAACGGAGGAGTTTTTTGTGCTGCTTTCAGGGGAACTGCGTTTTTACGTCTATGACAACAATACCAGTCAGCAGCTCAGCCCCGGCGGGACAGTCTATCTGAAGGCAAAGATCCCCCACAGGGCGGAGCTTGTCCCCGGCTGTTCCGAGGCTAAGGCGCTCATCGTTTACACCGAACCCGGAGAGTGAGAAAATGGCAGAGACTTTGGGAAAGATCATCAGTGAAGCTGCGTTTCTTTCGCGGCGCGCCGCAGTGACCGCCGTCAAATCCGGACGTGTGCGGATCAACGGCAAGGTTTGCATGAACCCTGCTGAACGCATTGCTCCCGGAATGAAGATCCTCTTTGACAGACGTCCCCTTGAAATACCGGATCTGACTGAAAAGTGGTATGTGATGCTCAATAAACCCACAGGTTATGTGTGTACGGCATCTGATCCTCATGCCCCTCTGAAGGCTTTGGATCTTATTGTTCCCGCTCCGCCTGTGCGTCTCTTTTCCGCCGGAAGACTGGATAAGGAAAGCTCCGGCATGATTCTTTTTTCCAATGACGGTGATTTTGTGGCGCAGTTGACCCACCCCAGGTATCAAATCGTAAAACGTTATCAGGTGCGTCTGGCTGCCGAATTGACGCCTGAGGCTCAGAAACAGATGATCCGGGGCGTGAAGGATGACGGAGAAGTGCTCCGTGTCCTCAAAGTGCGCTCCCTGGGAGGCTGCCGTTACGAACTTTTTCTCAATGAAGGAAAAAAAAGAGAGATACGCCGCCTCACCGCAGCTCTGGGGGCTCCCACTTTGGAGCTGGACCGTCTCGCTATCGGCGCTTTGGAACTGGGGGCGCTCCCCAGGGGCGAATGGCGCCGTCTCAGTGACCGGGAGGTCAAAGCCGCTCTTACTTCCGGAAGTGCCGCGGCGGAAACAAAAGAACACTGAGTTTCCGGCAGCTGTTGTCAGCAGAAAAGGGGGGCATTGTTTTTTGAAATCCTCTTTTAGGACTTGACAAATCTCTCTGTTTATGCTAAAGTATGTTGACACACTTTTTTGTGTCAGGATTTGAGGCGACTCTTTTTTTGTCTTGCAGAAAAAGTTGTCAGATGTTATAATAATTTCGGATCATATCTGTATGAAAATCAAATTTTTAGAAGGTCCCTACAAAGACAGGGAAGTTGAATTCACTTCTCCGGGGATCACTATCGGCAGGGATGGCGGTAATCAGCTTATCCTTGATACAGATGGTGTTTCCCGCTGTCATGCGGAGCTCAAACAGCTCCCGGACGGCAGTTGGCAGGTCTGTGACCTTAACAGTACCAATGGTGTCAAGGTCAACGGCCGCCGTATAGACGGTCCCGTTACCGTAAAGGATGGCGACAACCTGACCGTCGGGGAAAATACCATGACGGTCACTCAGCTGAATCCGGAGCCGTCGCGGGTCATTTTCAATCCTATAATTTCCACGGCTCCGGCGGCGCCTGTTTTTACCAGGTCTGCCCCTGTTTCATCGTCACTTGCGCCGGAGCAGCGGGCGGATGGCAGCACGATCCGGGACGTATCGGCTCCCCCTAAGCAGGATGCCGGAAAAATTCTTTTCCAGGCGGCAAGTGATGCGCCCCGTCAGGATGAAGATGAAAAAAAAGCTGCGCCTGATGATAAAAATCCCAATCCGGCAGTCAATATAGATCTTAAAAAGTTTTCAGGTTCCCTTTTCGGACAGAAAAAGGGTGCCCGCAAAAATGAGGAGGGAGACGATCAGGACGCCGGGGAAAACAACTCCGGTAAGAAGCGTTCCAATTGGATCTTTTACACCGTGGTGACATGTGTGGTCATCATGGTGATGTGTTCGGCTTACTCCATTATGAATCCCGGGAAAAAGAAAGAAAGCCGCGTTGTCCGCAAATCTCCTCTTGTGGTCAGGTATGAAAAAGAGGTGATCGCAAAGGATAATGTGTTCCGCTTTGATTTTCAGCTCAAAAGCACCATCGTCAAAGGGCAGACAAGGTCGGAAAAGAATACCAAAGCAAAATCCGGTAAAGGCTCCGCGCCCGCTTTACGGCGTGAATATTCTGTGATTTTCACAATAGATGATATTGCTTCGCACCGCCATTTTACCCGTGAGGTCCCCCTTTCAGATGAGAGCGTTGAAGAGCTCCGTCAGGCGATCAACAGCTCCGGCATTTATGCCGCCAGTTCCGGCAGCTCCGGCGGTGAAAGCAATTTCAACCGCCGCCTGACTGTGGTTGAAGGGAATAAGATCCTTACCCTTGCCGTCGCCGGTGAGTACGCCGGGACCGAATTCAATGCCGTGGAAGACGAGCTGATCCGTCTGACCGAAGCCTTCGGACTCAAGACCATCGCAATGACTCCTGAAGAGCTTGTGGATGCAGCCAAAAACGCCTTTATCAGAGCGGAAGAAGGCTATGCCAACCGTCGGGGTGCCGCCACCAATTTGAGGGACGCTATCAAAAATTACCAGATCACAGTTGAATCTCTGGAACAGTTTTCTCCCAAGCCTCCCCTGTGGGATCAGGCGCGGCGCAAACTGGCTGAAGCTGTCAAAGAAAGGGATATCACCCTCGACGCTCTCGAAACTGAATACCGGAAACTTGCCCAGCAGCGCTCCTTTGAGGCAATGAAAACTGTCTTCCGGCAGATGATGGATCTGACGGATCCCGAATCCAGAGAACACAGCAGCGCCAGACGGCGGCTTATCTACATTGAGCAGGCTTTAAGAAAGAAGACAAAAAGATGAAAAAATTTCTGTTTGCATATCCGCTTTTGCTGGCAGCACTGCTCCTGAGTTCCTGCGGCAAAAAAGAAACATCCCGGACTCCGGTGGAGCTCACCGGTCCTGAGGGGTTGAGCTGTGAAATCGCCGGACGCAAATTGAACCGGACAAAGTTTCTCATCGTTCCCGGCCGGTATACCATGGGATTTTCCGCCCCCGGATACCGCAGCGAATACCGTCATGTGACTGTGCCCGCAGGGAAAAAGTTCACTTATAAATGCGACCTTGCACCGGTGCGGAGTTCAGTCCTGATCCGGAGTACGCCGGCAGGTGCCGCTGTCACCATGAACGGGAGATCCATGGGGCTCACCCCTCTGGTGATCCGTGATCTGCCCGCAGGGGAGTACAGCGCTGAACTTTCCATGAAAGGGTATGCAAAGATTCCTGTTGCGTGGAAAGTCACCAGTGAACGGCCTGTGGCCGTAAGCGGCGTTCTTGACTCCAATCAGGGCAAACTGCGGGTGACATCTTCCCCCTCCCGGGCCCGGGTGATCGTGGATGGCAGCGAGGTTGGGGAAACACCTTGCGTCATTGAAAGATCCGAAGGCAAGTATGTGATCCGCCTGGAACGCGCCGGATGCAATCCCGAAGAGCGCAATGTGAGTATCGTCAGCAGACGGGAGGCGCGTCTGCATGTGAAATTGGGACAGAAACCCGGTGCCATTCAGGTGACTTCAGAGCCTGTCGGCGCCGAAATTTTCATCGGCGGCGTGAAGCGGGGCGCCTCGCCCTGCAAGCTGGAGGCCCTTGAACCCGGGGAGTACACTTTGAAATTTGTCTATCCGGGATTTGATCCCGCAGAAAAAACGGTCAGGGTGCTTGCCGGTGTTACCGATAAGATCCATGTGAACATGCTCAAAAGCACCGGCAGTGTGGTCTTCAACATAGCCCCCGCCGGGGTGGAGGTGTTCCTCAATGACAACTCCCTGGGCATTACCCGAAGCGTTGTCCCCGGAGCCGACGCCACAAAGGATTTCAGAGTTGACAACCTTATGCCGGGTACTTACACAGTGACCATGTTCCACTCCCTGGGGGATCCTCAGCGTCAGAGCTTTACTTTCAAGGTCAGGAAAAATCAGAACCTTACTCTCAAGAGCAGAACCATGTGGATCGCCGACTGTGAGATCACCTATCAGAACGGTACCAGAGAAAGAGGATTCCTGCGGGAAAGCAACTCCGCCTATGTGACCTTCAGTCCCGAACCCGGTATCCAGTTCCGGGTGGATCGTTCCAAAATCAAAAAACTGGTCATGCTCAAAGGAGCGAAAAAGTAAAAATCAGATCATCAGATCTTCTGCAGGGAGCGGCCAGAGTTCGGGCTGCTCCCTTAATTTTTTTCTTTTGATGGCGGCGTTGGGAGAGAGTTCCTCTGTCAGCTGCCAGAAGGCTTTTGAGTGGTCAAGGTGCTGCAGATGGGCAAGTTCATGACAGACCACATAATCGGCAAGTTCAGGGGGCAGAAGCAGAAGTTTCCAACAGAAACTGATGTGTTTTCTGCTGTTGCAGCTCCCCCAGCGGGTGACGGCACCTGTGATGCCCACAGAAGAAGGCAGCAGCCCCCGGGAACCACCCCTGATCCGGCACTGCTCCTGAAGCAGCGGCAATGCGGTGCGGCGGTAGAGTTTTTCAAGATCCTCTCTGACTTCAAGAGGGCTTCCGCGGGGCACAAGGATCTCATTGCCGTTGATCAGCAGCAGACGTTCTGAAAATACAAGGCGCATCTCTCTGCCCCACAGCGGGAAGAGTTCACCCTCTGTGTAGGTGCGCCGGATGGGTTTGACGCGGCGGCGGTATTCTGCAAAGGCTCTTTCGACCACATTCTGATTGGCCTCCAGAAGCTGCAGAACTCTTGCTTCAGAAACCCCCTCCGGAGCGTGGATTTCAAGGACGCCGCTGTCGTTTACCCGGAACCCCACACGTTTGCGTCTGGAAGAGCGCAGCACTGTATATTCGCCGTCAAACATGGATTTCAAAGCGCCAGCTGAAGCGCAAATGTACGCAGAGCCAGTTCCAGATTGACGTTGTAGTTCAATGTACGGCAGAGCTCCTCTGCCTGTTTGAGAACGAATTCCCCCCGTTTGGCAGAGGTCATGGGCAGAGGTGAAAGTGCTTCCATAAGATCAGGATGGGGAAGCAGATCCGGAGCCACGCCGCATGAGAGCATGAAGACCTGGGAACAATAGGCTTCAATGATGCCCAGAAACTTGGCACGGCAGCGCATGAAAGCGCCCGAAATCTCATCGTTCCGCCTTGCTTCAAGTCTTTTACGCAGGGCATTATCCCCGGCATTTTCGGCGGCGGAAATAGCCTCATCAAAACGGTTCCCCACCTCTTCTCTGGCATCATTCTCAAGGTTTTCCGCCACTTTGATGAGGATGGCGGCGGCGGCTTCGGCACGGGAGGGATCGTTGATACCATTGAAAACCAGTTCATGCATGGCACCGATAACCTCATTTTTACCGGAAAAATCAAAGATCCGTTCCCGGTCGGGGAGCCGCAGCTGCTGACAGCGGGAGCGGGTGGTGGCAAGAAGGGAACCCGGATTGGCGGTGCAGAGGATCAAAGTGGTTTCCCGGGGAGGCTCTTCAAGAGTTTTGAGCAAGGCGTTCTGGGACTCCCGGTTCATGCGGTCGGCTTCGCAGATGATGCCCACCTTGCCGCCTCCGGTGCTGCCGGTGAGGTAGAGACCGTTCATAAAGGCGCGGATCGTGTTGGGTTCGGGATTGACCAGTTCTCCCACCCGGATCTGGTACATCTTGCCCACGGGCCCCAGAGTGTGAAGATCCATGTAGCTCCCTTTGGCAAGTGCCTTGCAGACAGGACAGTTGAGATCCGGTTCCCCGGAGTCAAGGGGGACAGGACAGGCGGCGATCTGGGCCAGCAGCACAGCAAAGCTGCGCCGGGTCTCTTCGGATTCGGAGATGATCATGAAAGAGTGGGCAAGTCTGCCGTTGGCACGGGCGGTGAGAAGTGAATTCACCACCTCCGGATATCTCTGACGCATTTCAGACAAAAAGTTCATCAGCGGCCTTTCTGACTCTGGCGGCGACCTCTTCGGGGGTGCCTTCAGCGTCGATGACCTTCACCCGTACCGGTTCCCGGCGGGCGATTTCCAGAAAACCTGCCCGGACGCGCTGGTGAAATGCACGGTTTTCCGCCTCGAAGCGGTCGTACTCCCCTGCCGTTTCCTGCCGTTTGCCGGCGCGGCGGAATCCGGATTCAATATCAAGATCAAAGACAAGAGTCAGATCCGGTTTGCGGTAGCCTGCGGCAAAGAGATTGAGGGTGTCGATGAGCCGGGTGTCGATGCTTCTGGCAGCGCCCTGATAAGCGGTGGTGGAGTCATAGAAGCGGTCGCAGAGAACCATTGCCCCCCTTTCAAGGGCGGGCAGGATCACCTCTCTTGCGTGCTGACTCCGGGCGGACTCCATAAGGAGCAGCTCGGTTTCGGGGTGGAGCACCTCATCGCCCCGGTGGGTCTTGAGGATCTCCCGCAGTTTTTCGGCAAGGGGGGTACCCCCCGGCTCCCGGGTGGTGACGACTTCCATGCCCCGGCTTCTCAGAGCTTCGGCAAGGAGCTGCAGCTGGGTGCTTTTCCCTGCCCCTTCAGGGCCTTCAAAGGTGATAAATTTTCCTTGTTCTGACATAATAGATCATCCGCATGTGGGTAAACAACTTTTTTGACAGGGATATAAAATAGCGCAAGAGAGCTTTGTATTCAAATCCCTTTCCGTTGAAAGTGTCTGAAAAAGTGCTTTTTCCGGTATGTGCCGGCCTCTCTGCTCCCGCTGGAAGAGAAAAGAAAGAGGATCTTCACGCCCCGCCTTCCTCTTCGGGAAAGAAAGGGGCAGTTTATTTTTGCACAGCGGCTGTTGAGGAGGAGTTGACTCCCTTTTTCAGAAACGTCATGAATTTGCGGAGATCTCTGTACCCCATCTGCCGCGCCGTCACCTTGCCGGAAGCGTCAACGATGACCAGAGAGGGAACCCCATTGCCCATCTTCAGAGCCTGAGCGGTTTTGGCGTTGTATGCCTTCTGTTCAGGAGAGATGGTTTTGCGTCGGGGAGAATCCAGAAAGACCAATTCCAGATGCTTTTCGGCAAACTTTTTGAACACTTCTGAACTCAGAGCCTCTCTTTCAAGTCTCATGCAGGGGGGACACCAGTCGGAGCCGGTTCTGAGGACAAGCACTTTCCTGTTTCCGGCTTTTGCTTTTTCAAGGGCAGTTTCAAGAGAGGTGTGCCATCCCGGAGGAGGTACAGAAGGTCCGGTCGGCTTCAGAACTCTCCGTTCGTTCCGGCCGGTGAAGGGGGTGGGGTTTTGCAGAGATGCCATGTACTGTTTCAGAGGACGGTATCCGCTGACTTTGCCGATGACCTTGCCGGAAGCGTCAAGGATCAGCGCACTGGGAACGCCGCCGCCGCCGCCGAGTTTCTGTCTGAGTGCGGAGTTGTACTCTCTCTGCTCAGCAGGCATGGACTTTTTCTTGCGCGGAAAGTCGATGTAGACCAGTTCCAGATTTTTTT
Source organism: Lentisphaeria bacterium (assembly GCA_017507125.1). GTDB lineage: Bacteria > Verrucomicrobiota > Lentisphaeria > Victivallales > Victivallaceae > UBA1784. The sequence continues at coordinate 24,663 of JAFWBQ010000114.1, read as the reverse complement.
TGGCGTAGCTTTTGAAACGTCCGTTGGTCAGCACCTCTTTTTTGAGTTTGACACAGAAGCCGCACCAGTCTGAGCCGGTGAAAAGAACATAGATCTTTTTATTCTTTTTTGCCGCCGATGCTTGAGCGGACTCCAGAGTCAGGTGCCATTCTCTTGAAGGCCCCTTCGCCCATCGTGAAGTGTCAGGTGCCTCCTCAGCAGACAGCAGTGAAAAAAGAGAGAGGAAGAAGATGAGCCGGAACAGGAACTTTTTGGTAAACATAACGGGGATTCTCCTTATTATACTTTAATGACGCAAGGCAAAATAAAGGTGTATCGGTGGTAATATATACTGCTTTTTTCTTTCTGTCAAGAGCTTTTTATTTTTTCTCTCTTGAAAAAAAAGCTTCAGCACCGTATATTATAGTGAAACGCAATGACCATAAACTGTCGGAGTCATAACATGTCAGAAATAAAATCTCTTGCTGCCCGGGAAATACTGGACTCCCGCGGGAATCCCACCGTGGAGGTGGAAGTCGAAACTTCTTCCGGCATCTGGGGCAGAGCTTCAGTTCCTTCCGGTGCTTCCACAGGCAAAGCCGAGGCGCTGGAACTGCGGGATAACGACAGAGGACGCTGGAGCGGCAAAGGGGTCCTCAAAGCTGTGAACAACGTTGAGGAGCTCATCGCCCCTGAGATCATCGGTATGGATGTCTGCGATCAGTGCGGCATAGATCAGGAAATGCTTCTTATTGACGGTACTCCGGGAAAAAGCCGTCTGGGCGCCAACGCCATGCTGGGAGTCTCCCTCGCCTGTGCCCGGGCCGCCGCCATGGAACTGGGAGTGCCCCTCTACCGCTATCTGGGGGGATCCAACGCCAAATGCATGCCTGTTCCCATGATGAATGTTTTCAACGGCGGAGTCCACTCAGGCGCTCCTTGCGCCTTTCAGGAGTTCATGCTCCACAGTCCGGGGGCGGAGAGCTTCTCAGATGCTCTGCAGAAAGGGCGGGCGGTCATTGCTTCTCTGCGTAAGATCCTTGAAGAGCGCAAGTGGTCCGTCACCGTGGGGGATGAGGGGGGATTCGCCCCTCCGGAACTCAAAGGCGGAACAAAAGGCGCCCTTGAACTTCTGACTTCAGCCATTGAAAAGGCGGGGTTTACTCCGGGCAGTGATGTTTCCATCGCCGTGGATGCGGCGGCGGGATCCTTCTTTCATGACGGTATTTACGATTACTCCCTTTTTGAAGAGGAGGGAAGGCGGCTTTCTGCCCCGGAGCAGATCTCCTTTCTGAAAGAACTTACAGAAAATTACCCCGTGGACTCCATTGAAGACGGCCTTGCCGAAGAGAGCTGGGAGGATTGGAAACTCCTGACAGCTGAACTGGGCGGCTCCTGTCAGCTGGTGGGGGATGATCTCTTTGTGACCGCTCCCGGCAGACTCAGAAAAGGTATCCAACTCAAATGCGCCAACGCTGTATTGCTCAAACCCAACCAGATCGGGACCCTTACCGAATGTTGCGATACGGCGGCACTGGCAAAGCAGAAGGGTTACAAAACCATCATGAGCCACCGTTCCGGGGAAACCTGCGACCCCTTTATTGCCGATCTTGCTGTGGGGTTGGGAACCGGACAGATCAAGGCGGGTTCCCTCGCCCGGGGCGAAAGGATCGCCAAATACAACCAGCTGCTCCGCATTGAGGAACAGCTGGGGGATACCGCTGTTTACGGATCTTTTTAAATTGCAAAAACATAAAACTTAAACAAACATAAGGAATTAAACAAATGCTTGATTTTTCCACCCCCTTTCTTGAAAAAGGCGAAACCGTTGTGTGTCTCGGCGACAGCCTTACCGAAGGCAGCAGCTCTTATGTGAGCTATCTTCAGCAGCTTCTGCCTGACAACACCGTCATCAACTCCGGACAGGGCGGCGATAAGACTCCCCACGCTCTCACCCGCTTCCAGCAGGATGTCCTTGAGCACAAGCCCGATGCCCTTTTCATCTTTCTGGGCGCCAACGATGCCGCTGTGGGCAGAGGCGTCTGGGCGGATGAACCCACTGTTTCCCCCGAAACCTACAGAGGCAATCTGGTCTGGATGGCGCACATGGCACATCTGAAGGGGATCAAAAAGATTTCCATTGCAACCCCCTTCGGATTGGAAGGTAAGGCTTATCTTGCCCACGGGGAAATCATCAAGGAGTACTACCTTGCCGCCCGTGCCGCCGCCGATGAAATGGGCGCCCGGAGTGTGGCTCTGGATGCTCTTTTCTATGAACTTCACGGCAGCGCCCCTCTGAGCGAATATGTCGTCACCCGCGATGGGACCCATCCTCTGGCGCCCATCCACGAAAATATCGCCAAAGCCATCCTTAAAGCCTGGAACATGTGAAGATGAAATGTCCTGTCATCGGTATTACCGGCATCACCACCACAGTTCGGGAGCATGCTCTTTATCCCCATCCGCAGCATTACTGTCAGGCGGTCCACGATTTCGGCGGCATGCCCATGACGATCCCCGCCTTTCTCACCGTTGAGGAGTCGCTGCGCTATCTTGATTATGTTGACGCCATGATCTTCATCGGCGGGCCCGATATCCCGGCGCACTTTTTCGGCGAAGAGCCCATTGAGGGGAATCATGCCATGCTGCGGGAGGATATCGCTGAATCCCATCTGGCTCTTGTGAAGAAGGTTCTTGAAGGCCCCATGCCTTTCCTCGGCGTCTGTCTCGGCTGTCAGGAGCTCTGCGTCGGTTCAGGGGGGAAACTCATCCAGCATCTTGAAGATCTGACTCCCCGCCACAGAAACTCTTATGTGGATGAAGTCAGGCAGTCCCGCCCTGATACCTATCACTTTGTGGAAGTTGAAAAAGGTTCTCTGCTTGAGAAACTTTTCAATTCAAACCGTCTCCGGGTGAACTCCTGCCACCATCAGGCTGTGAATCCGGATTTCGCCTGCGCCGGATTTTCGATTACCGCGCACAGTACCGAGGACGGTGTGGTCGAAGCCATTGAACGCAGCGACCGGGAATTCGGAGTGGGGGTCCAGTGGCACCCCGAGCGCATTGATGACCTTGAACACCGCAGACGCATTTTTGAAGCTCTCATTTCTGCCGCCGGAAAATTCCGGAAGTAATATACGGTCACTTTCTTTTTCTTTTACTGCCCCCCGGATCTTGATTTGCAAAAGATTCAGGGGGTTTTTTCTTGCATATAACTTGAATAATATGGGAAGTTGTGCTATATTCTATGTGTTATGGTGTTTGTGACCGCGGGCAGCCGCGGACAGAGCATGAAGCTGCTTTTTGCCTCTTCAGTTAAGACTCTGTCTGAGGAAAGTCCGGACTGCCGGGAGCAGGGAGTCCTTTTGAAAAGAAGGATGCTGCGGACCATATTCCGCAGAAAGACAAGTGCAACAGAAATTATACCGCCTCAGGAAGTTTCTTCCGGGGGTAAGGGTGAAATGGCGGGGTAAGAGCCCGCCGGGCGGTGTTGAGAGACCCGCCGCAGATGTAAACTCCTCCCGCAGCAAGACCAAATAGGGAACGAGCCGCCGCTCCCCGGCGCTTGAAGTTCCGGGTTCTGGTCGCACAGACAGATGGCTGCCGCCTGCTTGCAAAAGCAGGTACAGAATCCGGCTTACAGCGATTGCTTGCACCTTTTTGATAAAGTATTGCCGCCGCTCTTTTTTGTGCGGCCGCTGTTTCAATATTTGGTAACATTTGATATAGAAGGTTGTGTACATTATGGCGAGATATGCGATATTAAGTGATATTCACTCCAATCTGGAGGCTTTGAATGTGGTGCTTGACAAGTGCCGCGAGCTGGGTATCACAGAGTATATTTCCCTGGGGGATGTGGTGGGTTACAATGCCAACCCCAACGAATGTATCGCCCTTGTCCGGGGACTTAATATCATCGCCCGCGTGCGGGGCAATCACGATGATTACGCCGTCCGGGGCGACGTTGCCGAATCCGGATTCAACCCCAATGCCAAAAAAGCTGTTCTCTGGACCCGGGAACAGATCAGCGAGGATGACCGGAAATGGCTGGACGAGGCAGAATATGAGAAAAAATTCCCCCTCAACTGCACACTGGTCCATGCCACTTTGGATACCCCCGCCAACTGGGGATATATTCTCGATCAGTTCCACGCCGAAGACAACTTTTCATATCAGCGCACCAATGTCTGTTTCTGCGGTCACTCCCATGTACCGGTGGCTTTTGTGAAAAAACAGCTGACCGCCCCCGGTGAGCGTCCCATCGAAATGATCAACGCATGGAGCGGTGAGTTTGATGATGATATCACCATCCCTGATATGATCACTGTTCCCTACCGCAAAAACAACAGATACCTTTTCAACGTGGGCAGCATCGGCCAGCCCCGCAACGGCGACCCCAGAGCCAGCTTTGCCGTCTGGGATACCGATGCCATGACCGTCACCCGGTTCCGGCTGCCCTATGATATCAGGACCACTCAGCAGAAGATCCTTGATGCAGGATTGCCTGCAAGACTTGCCGAGCGCCTTGAGTCCGGCTCCTGATTTTTAACAAAACAGGATCGAGTGCAATGGGCGGAACCGGTAAAATTCTGGTCATCAAACCGAGCAGTCTCGGTGATGTCGTGCATACTTTCCCTGCTCTTGAACTGCTGCGGCGGGCTTATCCGGTATCGGAACTGGACTTTGTGATCCACCCCGCCCTGGCTGAGCTTCTGGATCTTTCACCCTTCCCTGTGCGTAAAAAGATCCTTTTCAACCGCGATGAATTGGGGTCTCCCCTGAAGGGATTGCCGGAACTTTGCAGACTTATCCGTGAAATCCGCAGCGAAGAGTACGAGATCACCGTGGATTTTCAGGGATTGTTCCGCAGCGGTTTTTTGAGCTGGTGCGCCCGCAGTTGTATCGTAGCGGGATTTTCTTCTCCCAGGGAGTCAAGTGCCGCTTTTTTTTACAACCGCAAAATGGATGTTCTTATGGAACAGCACGCCGTCAGCAGATATGTTGAACTGGTGAATAAACTGTGCGATACATCGTTCCCCGTGCCCGATGTGAAAATACCTTTGCGGACTCAAGGGATCCCGGCGCTGCCGCAGCATTTCGTGGCGGTCGTCCCCGGTGCCCGCTGGCAAAGCAAGACCTTCCCCCCGGAACTTTTCGGCAATATCCTGCTGGAACTCAGAAAAACCGTTCCTGATTGCGGCGCTGTCATCGTGGGGGGCGCAGGTGACGCCCCTGCCGCCGCGCGTATCAGAGAAATGGTTCCCGATGCCGTCGACCTGACCGGGAAAACCTCTCTCGTTCAGCTGGTGGCAGTGATGAATATGGCAGAAGCCGTCCTTACCAACGATTCGGGCCCCATGCACATCGGCGCCCTGACAGGCAGACGGGTCTTTGCTCTTTTCGGCCCCACTCAGCCCGGATTGACAGGACCCTACGGCGACGGAAACAGGATCTACAGGCGGAGCGACCTGCAATGCTGCGGATGTATGAAAAGAATCTGCCCTCTGGAAACGAAAGCTCTCTGTCACGCACTGGATCCCCGGGAGATCGGAGAGGAAATGGGAACTTATATCAAACAAAAATCAAATGAGGTGTGATCATGGAAAAAAAATCTCTTTTCTTTCTGATGCTTCTTATCTTCGGAACGGGCGGATCCCTTTTCGCCCAGATCGGTATGGATCTTGAGATCAACCGTACCACTTTTATGCAGTTTGAACCGGTTTATGCCAAGATCACATTCCGCAATGATACCGGTAAGGCGCTGCTTTTCGGCAAATCGCCCCGGCTTCAGGGATTTCTCATGCTTGAGATCTCCGGCGTGGGGCAGACCTTTGTTTCCAAGCGTCCGGGCAGGGAAATTTCCATCGACGGTCTGATCCTGGGACCCGGTGAGATCCGTTCCATCATCATCCCCATCAATGAGTACTATGATATCAGTCAGGCGGACAATTACAAGATCCACGCCTATGTGGCGCACTCCATGCTGAAAAAGGAGTACAAGAGTCCCGACCGCTTCTTTCAGGTGGAACATGGCGCCGTTATCTGGAAAAGGACTGTGGGGATCCCCGACATCTACGGACACCGCGCCCAGGGTGAAGAAAGAACCTATGAGATACGGACCATTTATGAAAACCGCCGCCGTCACTACTATCTGGTGGTTTCCGATGAAAAGAAAGTCTATGGTGTCGTCAGACTCGGTCATCAGATGGGGTATGAAAAACTTCAGATCGAAGTGGATATGCTGAGTCGTATCCATGTGCTTGTCCCGGTGACTCCCCGGGTCTTCCACTACCTTTCCTTCAGTCTCGACGGTGCCAATGTAAACAATACCTTCTGGAAGACCTCCAACACCATCCCCCAGCTTTACCGCAATCCTAAAACCGGCATAGTTACCCGCATCGGCGGCGTTGAAGCTGTGCGCGGCAGAGACTTTGTCGATCCCAACCGGGGCAAAAAGCCGGCTTCTCAGATCCTGATGGATGAGGATATGGCAAATGCCGCCCGCAACTATGTGCCGAAACCCAAAAGAAACCAGCCCATGTTCGATCTCGGCAAGGGGTTGGAGCGCACCGTGAGGGATAATTGATACTTCAACTTGAGAAGATACGAAAGAGGTAAAGGTTTATGAGAGAAGTATTTTCAGGAGAAACTGTTTCAGGGAGTGTAAAACTTTCCTGGTCCGGAGAGGTCGTTGATACAACTTTGCTTCCTGACGGTGTCAGAGAATTTTATGACGGCAACTCATATCACTATCTCAATGTGCAGAATCAGGGAAAGCCTTCGGCAGAGGAGATTGAAAACTGGAAGAAGCAGTGGAGCGATTTTTTCGGTGCTCCTGATGCTTCTTATGTTTACGAAAAAAAGTGTGAGCTCTATAAAACTTTTTCCGGCCCCGGATTCAAGGGGGAGCTTTACCGGCAGAACAACGCTCCCGGCAAGTTTCAGCAGACCATGCTGCTGCTGCCTGAAAAGGGCAAGGCGCCTTTCCCCACCGTCATCATGCCCTTCTACGTCCCCGCCCGGATCATCGGATTCGATCCCGAAACCGGCGAAGAGGTCTTTATGGAAGGACGCACCCCCGATACGTGGAACAGAGGCGCCAAACTGGCTCAGGAGGGTTTCGCCGTTCTGACCTGCACCTCTTATTACCGTACCTATATCCGGAACGACATGCCCGAAGGTTTTGACCGCTGGGCATGTGCCGCAAATGAGCTTTTGAAAGACAATCCCCGTTGGAGCGGCTGCGGTAAGCTGGTCTATGACAACAAGCTGCTGGTGGACTTTGCCTTTGAAGATGAGAGACTTGACAGCTCCAGAGTGGGCGTCATGGGACACTCCCTGGGCGGCAAGATCGCTTTTTACTTGGGCTGCCTTGACTCCCGACTCAAAGCCGCCGTCCCAAGCGACTGGGGCATGGGGTGGCACCAGACCAACTGGGAGGATATCTGGTACTGGGGCGCCGAAGTCAAAAAAATGGAAGCGCTGAACATGGAACACGCCCAGCTGCTTGCTCTGACAAATATACCCATGCTCACCATCGCAGGACACTATGACAACGACGCCGTCAACGCCTTCTACGACCGCGCCGCACTGGTCCGGGGCGACCGGGAAAATCTGGTGCTTGATAATCACAAATCAGGTCACAGGATCCCCGGAGAAAGCATGGAAAAAGCAATCGCATTTTTGCGTAAACATCTGGATGTTAAGGGGTGAAGTTTATGGAACGCCTTATTGACAAGTTTGCCCCGGCTCTGGGACTGGAACTTTTTGACAAATACAGTTTTTTTGAACTCTACCCCTTTGACGGCGGCGGATCATTCATCAACCGCGAGATCATCGGCAGCGTCAATGATGCCGAATACACCGCCGCCGTGGTGGAAAAGGGCGCCCTTGATGAGTTCGGCGGCTATAAAAACATCGACTTCCTCAAGTTCAACTTCTGGCGCACCATTGAGCGCACCAGCTGGATCAACCGTATGTACTTCATCGCCCCTATGGCAAACCACGCCCGCAAGAGCGGTGATAAGAAACTTGCCCGCGAAGTCATGGAAATACTTCTGAGATTTGCCGCCAAACCTGAATATCAAGCTCCACCCACCCAACAGGCGACCTGTGATCTGCACGATGAGATCCTCCGGCGCCGGGATGCGGAGTACAACGCTCTGGGACCCGATTTCAACGCCCCTGTGCCCTACGAATGGTTCGACTTCCAGCCCGCCAGCCGCATCATCCACGGTCTCTACGCCATGTACTTTGTCAAGAATATGGATGTGGTCACAGATGTTGAGTGGCAGATCCTTGAGGATTTTGTTTTTACCCACGGTCAGAACATCTTCTGGGCAGAGGAGTCCCACATCAAGCTCCACCCCAGCAACCATCAGGCGCTCCGGGGCATGGCGCTTCTGACCGCCTGTGCCTTTTTCAAAGGTACAAGGGGGACGGAAAAATGGCTCCCTGTGGCGGAAAAGATGTGCGATTACCACATCCGGATGGATTTTCTTGCCGACGGCATGCTCAACGATCTGAGCCCCTCTTACCACTTCTTTGAAAGCTGGATCACAAGAGACGCCCTCAAGATCGCCGCCCGTGAAAACTACAATATTTCCGATGAAGCCAAAACTAAGGCGGCAAAGGCGTTTGACATCTGCCGCGCCCTGCGCCAGCCCGACGGATTTTCAACTGTGGTCAGTGACGGATATCCCCTTGATATGTCCATTTTTATCGCCTCTTTGGGGGATGAAAAGGAAAAGGAGGAAGTGGAAATGCTCCTTGATGCAGCGAAGATCGCCGTCAAAAAGGATTCCAAAGGGAACTTTCTGCTCTTTGACTGTTCGCCGCTCCTTGCCAGACTCAGCCACTTCCACGGCGGCAAACAGGCTGTTTCCTGTTTTTTTAAAGGTGAAGCCTTTCTTATGGATCCCGGCTGCTGCAGCTATGATGATGAAGATTTCTCTGAATACTTCAAGCAGAGTTCCAACCACTCCTCCATGCTGGTGGACGGCAAAGGGGACAGTGTGCTTCAGGGACTTTACACCTGGCTCGCCGCTCCTGTGTGTCAGGTGACGCCCTGGAACAACGGCGTCATCTCAAGCACCATGACTTCAAATGCCCCCGGATGGGAGAATGTGAAGTGGGAGCGGAAAGTTGAGTTCAAAGAGGGAGTGCTTGAGATCACCGATGAAGCTCAGGGAGATAAAAGCCATGAATGGAGCTTTGTCTTTGCCCTGCGCAGCGGCGTCGAGTGTTCCGTTGAGGGGAAGAGAGCGTTCCTGAAGTCAGGAAATGTGAAAGTTGAAGCGCTCTTTGATGTTCCTGTTGAAAAAGTGGAGGGGAAAGAGTTCAAGAATTTTGAAAAACTTCCTTCTTACAAGCTGGTTATGAAAGTAAACGGAGAAAAGTGTTCTGTTAAAACAGCATTTAAAGTTATAGACTGAATCGAGGAGTAATCAAAGAATGATGAGAAAAATCGTACCCTTGCTGGGCGCCTTTCTGCTGCTGCTCCCCTGCGGAGCCGCTGAGAAAGTGATCGCCAGGTTCAAAGATGTCACAATGAAGACTGATTTGAAGACCAAGTGGGGAACCACCACCAAGTCCTTCTATGTCTTCGGCAAGACCGCCCGGAAATACCGGGGCAAAAAGGTGGTGTTCCGCATGGACATCAAGCGTATTGAGGGTGAAGCCCCGCTGGGTGCCACATTCCGCTGTTCCACCAAACCGGGCGGACTGCGTGTCCACAACAGTTTCAACTTTGAATACAAGGCCACCGGTGAGACCGCTGCCGCTGAGGCGGTGGTGGATATCCCGGATCTTGACAATATTTCCCAGTTCAATCTTCAGGTCGGGTTCCGCAAAAAGGGCAAGCTCATCACTGTGTGGGAGCTGAAAAATCTCCGTTTCTGCGAATTTGATGAAGCCGCCGCCAAAAAACTTGCCGCCCGGGCGCTCCGGGAAAAGAAAACAGCTCTCCCCGAAGGTTTCGCCGCTGAACACGCCGCTCTCACCGCCGCCAAACCCCTTGAACTTGTGAAAGAGGGGAAGATCCTCTTTACCATCGTGATCCCTGACAAGGCGGACAACATCGCCCGGTATACCGCCGGCGAGATCGCCGATCACTTCAAACTTGCAGTGGGCAGCGCTCCTGCTGTTATTCCTGAATCCCGATACAAATCCGGTCCCGCTGTTTTCATCGGCAATACGGCCATGGCTCAGAAGTACGGTGTTGACCCTGAAATGTTTGTCCCTGAATACGCCATGGTCGCCCGGGTCAATGATGTGATCCTTATTTCCGGCGGCGACGCCCGTGAAGTGCCTCTGACCGCTCTCAAAGCCCGCTCCAGTCTGGCTGTGGGAACCTATTTCGCCGGCTGTGAGTTTCTGGAAAGCGTTCTGGGGATCCGCTGGTACTGGCCGGGCAAATACGGAACCCATATCCCCCGGACCAAAAATGTCACCGTGGGCAAACTTTACCGCACCGCCCAGCCCAAATATGATACCCGCAACTTCTTTTACAGCCGTATCAAAGGCGATCCTGATGTGACAAGTGCAGAGGGTTCCGTCTGGTTCCGCCGTCTCCGTTTCGGCGGCTCCAAGGGCAGTCCCATTGCCAACCACTCCTTCAACTCCTGGGTGAAGCGCTTCGCCAAGAGCCATCCTGAATATCTGGCTCTTCAGGCAGACGGGACCCGCAAGACCAGCGAAAAACCCGGCGGCGGACATGTCTGTTTGAGCAATCCTGATGTTTTCAAGCAGACCGTTGCCGACAAACTGGAGATCTTTGCAAAGAACCCCAACAACAACTTTTCCGCCGTCATGCCCGGCGACAGTCTGGGACTTTTCCACTGCCGCTGCGAAAAGTGCATGGCTCAGGTGAACACCAAAGCCACTGAAAGAGGAACTTTTTCCAATCTGGTGTGGGGCTATGTGAACCGGGTCGCCGCTGAAGTTGCCAAAAAAGCTCCCGGCAAATTCATCACCTGCTGCGCCTATGGCAGCTACCATAAAAGGCCTGACTTCCCCCTTATGCCCAATGTGGCTGTGACCTTGTGTTTCGGCCCTGTCCCCAGAGGCTCCCTGAGCTACAAGAAGGCGTGGAAGAAGATGCTTGACGAATGGCGCCCCACCGGAGCCAATCTGTATGTCTGGGAGTATTGGAACAACTCCCGCTACAAGCGGGGCGTTTACGGCGCTCCTGCCATCTATCCCCGGCAGATCAAAGAGATCTACGCCATGGATATGGGCCTCGTCAAGGGCAGGGTCATTGAGCTTTCCAACATTGACGGCTCCGGACAGAGCCTTTCACAGTGGACCGACTGGCTCTATGATGTGCAGAATGTCTATGTGGCGGGCAAACTCATGTGGGATCCCAACGCCGATGTGAACAAGATCCTTGATGAATACTACCGCGACTTCTTCGGTCCAGCCGAGAAACCCATCCGGCAGTTCCACGAAGAGATGGAGGCGGCATGGGTCCGCAAGGGGTGGGAACCCGGTAAATGGGACTTCCGCCGGGTGTGGAGCGAACTCTATCCCCCAACTTTCGTTGACCGCATGATGGGACTCCTCAAAGAGGCGGTGAAACTTGCGGGCAATAAAGAGCCTTACGCCTACCGGACCCGGAAACTTCAGAACGCCTACAAAGTCTTTGACCGGAACTCCCGCATGTTCCGGGGCGGAAATAAAAAGACCAATCCCGCTGTGGTCACTGTGCCCAGAGTGGCGGGCAAACCCTCCGCCGCCGACTGGAGCAAAGGCGCGGTGCTGAAAGATTTCTGCGACGCCTACAATGTCTACTCTCAGGAATCCAAAACAGAGATGCGTCTGCTCCATGACGGCAAGTTCCTCTACATCAAAGCCAAATGCACCATTCCGGCGCTTGTTTCCACCGTCAAGTATGCCCCCGCCCACATCGGCAAAAGGGATGGACTGCTCTGGAACTACGAAAGCCTTGAATTCTTCCTTTCTCAGGATAAGGAGATCTATCAGTTCATTCTTGCTCCCGACAACAGACTTCTTGACTCTCACTCAAAACCCGGCGTCAAACGGGGCATAAAGTGGAACGCCCGCAAGGTGGAGTTCAGCGCTGTCAAAAGCTCCACCAGCTGGGAGGGATACCTTGCCATTCCTCTGGATGAGATCGTGTTCGCAGGCAAAGGCGGTAAAAAGGAGTTCCGCTTCAATGCATACCGCAACTGCCGGTACAACTTCCCCAATGAACCCATGACCTGGGAGCAGAGCTGCTATCTGCCCACCTATGGGGGATTCGGCAATGTTGAACGCTTCGGTACTTTGAAACTTCAGTAATTTTCAACCGGCTCCGGAGTGCTCTCCGCGCGCGAGACCGGAGCCTTTTTCAAAGGAGTAATTTTATGAAACACTTTCTCATTGCAGCTGCACTTTTCTGCGGCCTCCTTTTCTGCGGATGTCAGAGCACATCTTCAGAAAAGCCCAAGGATCTGGTGCTGACCGCCGCCTCCCGGTATCAGATCGTCTACCCCGACCGATCCAAGAACCCCGGGACCACACGAATGCTCAAGCAGACCGCCGAACTCATGCGCCAGGCATTCAAAGAGACCATCGGCGCCGACTTCCCTGTGGTCAGGGAGTCCCGCCGCAGCGCCGGAATGAGATCCATCTTTCTGGGCAACACAAGAACACTCAAAGCCAAAGGCGTCCGTCCTCTTGCCTTCAAGAACTTTGAGTTCCGCATCTGGGAGCATCAGGGCAATCTTTACATCGCCGGCAGTGACCGTCACCGCTTCAACAGCAGCAAATCCGCCTACGGCCACCGGCAGTACATCGTGGGAACCACCCGGGGCGTGATCTATTTTCTGGAAAAGTTTCTGGATGTGAGATTCCTCTATCCCGGCGCCCCCGGTACCGACTTTGTGAAAAAGAGCGAAGTCCGCATCCCCGGCAGATACAAATATAAAGGCGTTCCCACCATCAACCACGCTCCCGGAAGAAACTACGACTTCTTCTACGACTACGCCAACAGCAACTTCGGCCCCGGAACTCTCATGAGCCACGGCGGACACAGCTATTATGACGCTGTGCCCATCGCCAAATACGCCAAGACCAACCCCGAATATTACGCCATGCAGGGAAGCGGAAAGCTGAAAAAGCGCAACAGCTCCGGCAACCACCTCTGCATCAGCAATAAAGAGGTGCAGGAGCTCATCTATAAGCAGGTTATCGCCTCTCTTGACAAAGGCGCCGAGATCACCGAACTTGCCCAGACCGACGGCTACCAGCCCTGTCTTTGCGATGAGTGCGCCAAATTCGGCAACACCGACGATCAGGGTGAAAAGCTCTGGATACTCCACCGCAGCATTGCCGAGCGTGTGCTCAAGGCGCGTCCCGGCAAAAAGGTCATGATCATCTCTTACGGCCCCACTGTGAAGCCCCCGAAGAGCTTCAAGGAGTTTCCCGACAATGTGATGATCGAGCTGTGCAGCTACACCCCTGCCTCCTTTGAGGCATGGAGCAAGATCAAAGTCCCCCACGGATTTCTGGTCTACATCTATAACTGGGGGTACTACAACATGACCGGTCTGACCCCCAAACGCACTCCTGATTTCCTTGCCCGTCAGGCGCGGCTTTTCATCAAAAACAAGGTGAAAGGCGTCTACCGCTGCGGCTTCGGTGAAAACTTCGGTATGGAAGGTCCCTCCTATTATGTTTACGGCAAGATCCTTGAGGATCCCGCCCGCAGTGAGGTGAAGCTTCTTGATGAATTCTACCGCAGAGCCTTCAAAGAGTGCTACGCCCCCATGAAGGTTTTCTTCGACACTCTCTACAACCGTCTTGAAGTTTACTCCACCCTTTCAGGCGACGGCTTTGAGGGCGACTCCGGCGCCGTGCGCGCCATTCCCCGGAATCCCCGGATCATCATGAGCATGATCTACACCGCCGACATCCTTGATATCCTGGAAAAACAGCTTGTGCGCGCTGAAAGCATGGCAAAAGATCCCAAGGTGAAAAAGCGCCTTGAACTGGTGAGATGTGAGTTCAACTACACCAAAAATCTCTCTGAGATCCTCTCTTTCTACTCTGTGTTCCGTCTCCGTCCCGACAAGCAGAATCTGGATGTTCTCCTCAATGCCATTGAGGCGCGGAACAATATGATCAACTCCTGGTATAATGCCAAAGGCAAGTTCAAACCCTTCCCCGGCTGGAAAGAGATCCCCCTCTTCGGGAATGTTCCCAAATCCATTGCCATGACCAACGGCCGTCTGAGAGCGCCCATTGAAGCGCCTTTGACCTGGAACGTGAAACTGCTGCGTAAACTCAACATCATCCCCGGCGCCTCCAAGACCCGCATGGTCATCAAAAAGACAGCGGAAAAGGTCGCTTTCTCTGACTTTGACAAGGGGGCATGGAGCAAAGCTCAGTGGCAGAAGCTCAACGGGATCCAGCTTGGTGAAGTTTCTGAACAGACCCGTTTCAAGATGCTTTACGATGAAAAGAATCTTTATGTGGCGGTGGAGTCCGAAGTGCCGGACAGCCGTCAGCACACCGCTTTCGGCGCTGACGGGCCGGTGTGGAGAGAGGATGCCATTGAGCTTGTCCTTGATCCTGCGGGACTCAGAAACAGCTACTACCACCTTGCTTACAATCCTGTGCCCAATTCTCATTATGATTCTGCCGTGGGCTTTATTGAGGATGTTCTTGATCCCCGGTACAACAAAGCGGATGTCTCCTGGAACGGCAGTTGGAAATATGAATCCAGACGGCAGAACAACAAGTGGTATTCCATGATAACGATCCCCTTTGCCGACTTGAAAGTCAAGCCCGCAAGCGGCATGATCTGGACCATCAATGTGGGACGTGAGATCCACATCCCCCAGGGCAAGGGCAGAAGCAGTACCACTCTCAGAGAGCTGGCTCTCTGGTCCCCCAGTCTGGAAACTTTGAGTTTCCACGACAAGGACAGCTTCGGCGAAGCGGTCTTTGAGTGATCCATCCCTGACCATCTGCAAACTGCGGTCAAATCTTGAAAAAGGTTTGCCGCAGTTTTTTTTATTGATCCGGGAACAAAAAAAGAGCTGTTGCAAACCCCTGTTTTCAAGGTTTTGCAACAGCTCCCGGAAATTGAAAAGAACTTCTTTTCAGTAACGGCTGTCAGCGTAGGCGACCCAGCCGCCTGCTTTGACCAGTTCCGCATCGAAGGCGTCGATGGTGAACTTGTAGTTGCGGACGATCTTGCCGTTGTCAAGAGTCAGAGTGCGCTTCTCAAGATCGGTCTCAAGAGTGGCTTCACCTGAACCGAAAAGATCAAAGATCTCAGCGATGGTATCAGCGGGGAGCTCAATGGCGAGCATACCGCAGTTGAACATGTTCTGTCTGAAAATACGGGCGAAGTTCTCGGCGATGACCACATTGATATCGTTTTCACCCAGCACCCAGGGGGCGTGTTCCCGTGAGGAGCCGCAGCCGAAGTTGGCGCGGGTGATGATGGCCTGATGGCCGGGCACGTCGCGCTTGGGATCAAATTCAGGGAGCAGCAGATCCTCCAGACAGTAGGGCTTCAAAGCCGCTTTGGTGGATTCATTGAGATATTTTGCGGGAATGATCTCGTCCGTGTTGATATCAGAACGGTCAAGAAACAATACTTTTCCATTAAAATTTTTCATGATTCAAGTTCATCCCTTGAAAAGTTCGGAGTTGACAATGGTTCCGGCGACGGCAGTGGCGGCGGCAGTGGCAGGACTCATCAGATGGACCATGCCTCCTTTGCCCATGCGTCCGGCAAAGTTGCGGTTGGTGGTTGAAGCGCAGACCTCTCCTGAAGCCAGCACGCCGTTGCTCATGCCGAGGCAGGCGCCGCAGGTGGGATTGGTGACGCAGAAACCGGCATCCATAAAGATCTGGATGATCCCCTCAGCCAGAGCCTGCTTGAAGATGTCAGGGGTGGCAGGGGAAACGATGGCGCGGACCGTGGGGGCGATCTTTTTGCCCTTGAGGATCTGGGCGGCAACACGCAAATCGCTCAAACGTCCGTTGGTGCAGCTGCCGATGTAGACCTGATCCACTTTGGTTCCCTCAAGTTCGCGGACGCTTTTCACGCAGTCGGGTTTGTAGTTGAAAGTTGCCACAGGCTCGACAGTGGTGCCGTCGATCGTCAGCACCTTTGAGTATTCCGCATCCGCATCAGAGCGCCACTTGGCAAAGGCTTCAACGGCGCTTTCTTTGCTGCGGTATTCCTTCTGGATGAAGGGCCAGAGGTAATCCACAGTCACGGCGTCGGGATAGCAGACGCCGCAGGTGGCTCCGGCTTCAATGGCCATGTTGCACAATGTCATACGGCCTTCCATATCCATGTTGTCAATGACGGAGCCGGTAAATTCAAGGACCTGGTTGGTGGCACCGTTGACGGTCAGTTCGCGGATGATGGTCAGGATCAGATCTTTGGGGTAGACGCCTTCGCGCAGGGCGCCTGTGACTTCCACCTTGATGGTGGCGGGTTCTTTGAAGGCGCAGACGCCTTTGAGGATACCCACTTCAAGGTCGGTGGTGCCGATACCGGCGGCAAAGGCGCCGAAAGCACCGTGGGTGCAGGTGTGGGAGTCACCCATGATGACGGTGAATCCGGGACGGACAAATCCCTTTTCGGGGAAGATGGCATGGCAGACGCCGTTGGCGCCCACATCAAAGAAATCCTTGATGTCGTGGCGGCGTGCCCAGTCACGCAGAGTCTTGCCCTGCTCGGCAGTTTTGGAGTCCTTGGCAGGAGAGACGTGGTCGATGACAGCTTTGATCTTGCTGCAGTCAAAGACCCGGTCACGGTTGGTGGCGCAGAGATCGTTGATGGCGATAGGAGTGGTGATCTCGTGGCAGAAAACCCGGTCAAGTGAAAGAACCCGCACGCTGCCGGCGGGACGATCCACTTCGTGGGCGTCAAAAATCTTCTGTGTAATGGTTTTTCCCATGATCTGAAATGATCCTTTCTTCAAATATGAGCGAAAAAAACTTGAGAACCTTCTGCTTGAAAAAGAAGAGCGGTTCCCGTGTTATTTATATAATATAGCACAAGTTTTCCGATTTATCAAGTATTCTGAATTTTCGGCCGGGGCACAAGAAGCGCACACAGGGAGTTGAAAACCGCCATGGCTGCGGCGACGGCAAAAAGCGTTCCCACACCGAACTTGAGCCAGATCCAGCCGCCCACGGGGGCGGCGATGATGGAAATAAGATGGTTGATGGAAATTCCTGTGGACAAGGTGGAGGTCAATTCGTCCCGGTTGTCTGAAATATCTTTCACATAGAGATTTGTGGCAAGGGCAGTGGTGCTGATGATGGAGTCCAGCAGAAAGTTGGCTCCCACCACCCAGACGGCGATGTGCCGGGGGAAAATGTCTCCTGCGTATCCGTAGAGCAGGCAGACGAAAAAGAGGATCACCGTGTCATAGATCATCACGTTCCGGTAGCCGATGCGGTCTGTGAGTTTCCCCACCAGAGGAGCGGCGACGATGTTGATCCCGGCGGCCACAGCAAAAAGAACTGCCATGAGAGCTGTGTCAAAGTCATAGACCTTGATGAGCACAAAGGGGGCAAAGGTGAGAAAAATCTGTTTCCGGGCGCCGTAAAAGAGTTCAAGGGCATAGAAGACCTTGTATTTCCAGTTGAAATAGAGTTTGGGACGCCGGGTGGGGGAGTCGGTGTTTTTGGGGATGCACATGGCGTACAAGCTGGCTCCGGCAAGCAAAGCGATGACCAGCCAGACCGCGTTATAGACCAGCACCTTGTCGGTGACGCCCATAAGGTTGACGGCGGCAAAGAAGATCCCTGCCACAATGAGGCTGCCCGCCACAGTTCCCACGTTGATGGTTCCCGAAACAAGTCCCAGAGCGACCCCGCCCTTGCCCGGAGCGGCGATCTCCATGGTCAGTGCCTGGCGGACGGGCATCATCAGATGTTCACCGGCGCTCCAGATCATGATGAAAAGGATCACCCAGATCTTGTCGGCAGGGATCATCAGCGCCGACACGCCGAGACAGGCGATGAGGGCGCCCAGTTTCATCACCTTCCAGTTCCCCGCCTTGTGGAGCAGCGCCAGCATGAAAACCAACAGCAGCCCCGGCATTTCCCGGAAAAACTCCAGCCATCCCCGTTCAAGTTCGGTAAAGTTGTGGATATCGGTCAGATAGTTGTTCACCACTGACTGGAAACAGCCGAATGCCACGCCCCAAAGAGCGACGCTCAGAAAAAAGGCGCCGGCGGCCTGACCCGGAGGAAAGGCGTTTTCAAGTTTGCTCTTCAAACTCATGATCACAATGACTCCTCATAAAAGTTGTGTTGAAAGTACGTTTCATAATATACTTCGGCAAAAGTACTTTTTCAATCTTGACAAAGAGGGTTTTGTGTGCTATATTAGAAAATCGTCATACCGGATCGGGCCCCAATTCAACAGGCTTGACACCTGATCCGGTGCAACAGAAACAAAAAATATGAAAGGGATTGGTTATGCCAACCGCAAGTCGAGCAAAGCACAAATTCTGCCGCCGTATCGGACAGTGCATCTGGAACGACCCCAGCTGCCCCAGCGTCAAACGCCCCATGCCTGCCGGACCCCACTCCTCCAAGGGCCGCCGCAGCAAACTTTCCACCTACGGTACTTTGCTGATCGAAAAGCAGAAACTCAAGAACTACTACGCTGTCAGCGAAAAGCATCTGCGTAATGCCTACCTCAAGGCCAAAGCCGGTTTGGGCAACACCGCTGAAAAACTTTTCCGCAGCCTCGAACTGCGTCTGGACGCTATGGTCTACCGCGCCGGTTTCGCTCCCACCATCTTCGCTGCCAAGCAGTTTGTCAACCACGGCCACATTCTTGTGGACGGAAAGAAAGTTGACCGTGCCGGATGCCTGCTCCGCGAGGGTCAGGTGATCTCCATCAACGCTGAGAAGTCTCCCAACGTTGCTGCCATGGCAAAGAAGGGCAATGCAAGTGTCCCCGCTTACATGGAAGTTGATCTGGACAATCTGAAGGCCACTCTGGTCCGCGTCCCCCAGATCGAAGAGATCCCCGTCAGCGTCAAGATCATGAGCGTGATCGAATTCTACGCCCGCTGATCTTGCGTCGGTCCAAAGAAGAAACTCCGGTTCTGCCGGAGTTTTTTTTGACTTTTTTCAGGTACAGGAAGTTGTTTTTTTAACAGAGAGGTGTTATATTAACGCCGTCAAAGCGAATTAAGAGAAAGTCAGAAGAGAATCGAAATAAATGAATCACAGTCAGTGGGGCTCAAATCCCTTTCCGGGAACCACCCGGACATCCCTGATCCGCCGTGTCTGTGAGGGGGAGGAAAAAGCCTGGTTTGAATTTTACGACAAATATGCCGCTATGATCTGTAAAGCCGGTTTGAAAATAAATCTTTCAGCTGCAGAATGTGATGATCTGATGGTGGATGTCATGATGATCTTCTGGCGGAAGATGGATTCCTTTTTATACGATTCCCACAAGGGCAAGTTCCGTAATTTTCTGCGCCGGATCGCCTTCTTTGCTGCCTTGAAACGGCGGGGCAGAAGTAATGGCCTTTCTGAAATGGATGACCTGACTGATTATCCGGATGAGGTGGACAGCTCCATGATGGATGAGTGGAGGGAGTTCATTTTGAATGAGGCGCTTGAGGAACTGAAAGCCGGCGTCGACTCAGAGGTGTATCAGGTCTTTTATATGTCTTTTGTCCAGAGACGCCCCGTGAAGGATATCTGCCGAATCACCCGGAAGACGGCAAACAGTGTTTATGTTATCCGCAGCCGCTGCCTGAAAAAACTCAGAAGGATCATCAGCAGTTACCGGGAACTGGAAGAAAACGAACTGCGCCGCCGTTCAAATAAAAATGCATCTGAGTAAACACTGTCGTAAAACTCTCCCCGATGCATGACCACAAAGTTTCTGTTCCTTCCCGGAATATCCTTGGAGGGGTCCTTTTTCAAGGGAAAAGTGATCAGGGTGCCATCCAGGAAAAACCATTTTTCACGTTTGGCGTAAGCGCCGAGGTTAATATGTTTGTGTGAAAAATCTTTTAAGGCGCTCAGAGCTTTTTTTCTGAGCTCCTCCGACTCCAGAACTGCCAGTCTGCCCCCCAGCAGTTCACAGACCCGGTAGGCGCCGTTCCAATGGATCTTTGAGTTGATGAGTATGAATTCCCGGTCACCATGGGTAAAGCGTGCCAGTTCAAGGGGGAGCTTTGAGGCTGAATCAAGATGCCTGTTGCGGCGGGGATACTCCTTTTCCTGCCACTGGCAGAGGAAAACAGGCAGTGAAATGGTACTCACCGGATACCAGCGGTTGTTCCAACAGGCGGCGTAGAGAGGTTCACCTTCGCCTTTGAAAGGGCGCCAGGTACCGAAGCTGACTTCACGTCCGTCGTTGACAAAGCACCATTTTTTTCCGATTTTTTTCACCCCGGCATGAGCGGGCCATGATTTGAGCAAGGGCAGATTATCGTGGACAAATGCCATCTCTTTCTTATTTTCAAAAACGGCAAGTTCGCCGCCCAGAAGCCGGGCAAACTCCCGTGCCTCTTCCCATCTGAATGCTGCCAGCAGACCGCCTACGATCTCATAAACTTTGCCGCCGTGACGGATCTGCTGGGCTCCCCCCAGAAAGAAGTGTCTGTCATAAAAGGAGCTGTCTCCCGGGGCGAGGACAAAACGCACTCCGACAGTGTTGGGGATGCACTGATAACGCAAGAAAGGAGACCTGTTGTAACAATCTTCAGCAGATGAGTTGTAATTACCTCCGCGGATAATGCATGAAAGCTGCTGCGTTACGGGTTCAAGAGGCAGCACCATTTCAGCCACATTGCCGTAAATATCATAAATGCCGCTCTTTGAGGGGGCTTTGGAGCCTGCAGCATGGGTGCGTCCGCCGGAGTTGCTTTTGATGACGGCGCGTTTTTCAATGGGGAGTTCATCTTCCCCCAGCCATCCGTTCCGGGCGGCGAATTCCCACTCCGCTTCAGTGGGGGGACGCAAAATATAGCCCGGGGGCAGATGGCCGCTTCTCTGCAACCGTTTGTTGAGTACGTAACAGTAGTAGAGAAAATCGTTCCAGACGACCCGCTCCACAGGGGTGCCGTTGACGCCCGAACGCCGGGGGTTGACATGCATCTGCATGGAATAATCTTCACCGGTGACTTCAAATTTACCGATCCAGTAGTGGTATGGGAGCCTTACGAGTTTGCCGTTGTGCCGCATCCGGAGTGCCCCCGGGGGCATGAAGACCAGGCGTGTGTCGTGATACTGAAAAGAGAACCACTCTCTGCCGCAGCGGGGCCCTGTCCAGGCATCATAGATCTTTTTCTCTGTAATGTTTATCTTTTTTTTAGCGGCGCGGATCTCTGTTTCGGGGGCAAAGGCGGCAAGGGGCGTGGTCAGAAATCCGTGGAATGCGCCTGAAAGAGCAAAGATCTCCTGCGCTTCAGAGGGATTCTGCCGGAGAAGAGCGTCAAGATGTTTTACGGCGCCTGTCTTAAGAAGCTGCTCTATTTTTCTGCTTCCCGCCGCTGCCTGCTGCCAGCGGTTCTGAGCGGCGTCTTTTTCAAGTTTCTCTTTCAGCTGGCAATAGGAGCAACTGAGTTCAGGGAAATAGTTTTCAAGCTGGAACTCAAGAAGCTCCCGCCTTTTGCCGTCCCGGCTCTTGAACTCTTTATACTCCTGCTGCCAGGCAAGGAGCTGCTGCTGGCGGCGCTGATAATAAAAGGTTCCTGCAGTTCCTGCCCCTGCAAGAAGGAGCACCGCTGCAACAAGAATGAAAGTGATCCATCGCAGCAGATTTCTGTTGCAGCTTTTCCAGTTCCGGAACTCCTGCAGATACTTCTCAAAGGGGGTGGGGTTTTCCAGCTTTTCCGGGAGTCCGGCAAGAAACTCCCCGGCGGTTCTGAAGCGTTTGCCGGGATTTCTGTTGCACATCCGGAAAAGAGCGGGGGTAAGCTGACGGCAGACTTCGATCCGCATATCAAGAGGTAATCGCGGATAATCTTTGGGAGGAAATCCTGTGACCATGCAGTAAAAGACCATGCCCAGAGCGTAAAGGTCGCCGTTTTCGCTGATGGGAACGGTGCCGCTGAAACATTCAGGAGGAAGAAATCCGAAAGTCCCCGCAAATGAGACGGTTTTGCCCACTTCGGTCACAAGTCCGGGATCACTGAGTTTGGGTCTGCCCTTGACAAAGATGATGTTTTCAGGCTTGATGTCCCGGTGGATCAGTTTCGCTTCGTGCATGACCTGTACCGCCTCCAGAAGCTCCCGGATGATGCGGATCGCCTCTTCAGGCGTGAAAGAATGGTACTTTTTCAGCAGATTGCTCAAAGTGGCAGGACGGTATTCCCCGTCAGAACCGCAGTTGTCGGCGGCCTCCATGGTGTAGAAAAAGACCTCTTCCGTAACGCCTGAGTGGAATATCTGAAGCAGATTGGGGTGTTTCCCTGCGATCTGCATGTAGCTGCGGACGCCTTTCAGCTCCTTTTCTGCTCCGACGGGTGAAGAGATCATCTTGATGATGATCTTCTCATCGAGGGGTGTCTGGGCAAGGTAGGTGACGCCGAAAGCCCCTCTGCCGCACCGGGAAAGGATCTTGCATCCGGAAAAGAGCGTTCCTTCTTTCAGAAAAACAGACACAGCTTCATGGTTCCTTGAATCAAACAGACATATTTATGTGACATCCTGTTTAAGATATCCCCTGAAAGTGAAGAATGCAAGTCCGGGATAAAGAGATTTCTTCAAGTTCCTCCTTGCAAATCCCCGGGAAGAGGGGTATATTAAACCTGAGGAAAAAGGAGAACGATTCTCTTTATCCATTTGAAAATCAGGTAGGGGTACCATGAAAAAATTTGCACTTTATGCCCTGTGCGTCATTGCCGGGGCAGCGGTGGCATTGTGTTTTTGCCGCCTGTGGGTTCCGGAGCAGAAAAAAGCGCTCCCGGAAGATCTTCAGCAGCAGCCGCAGCAGAAAGAAGAGAAAGCTGCAGAAAAGTCCCGGTCGCCCCGGGTCATCACCGGATACGGTTATATCCGGGGACGCAGCTGCACCACGCTCAAGAACAAATACGGTGCCTACGTTTCAAAGGTTCATTTCTACTCTGATACACCGGTCAAAAAAGGGGATTGTATCCTTGAATACGATGACTTTGATCTGCGCCAGAAGATCGTTTCAGTGGAAAACTCCATCTCGACCCTGGAACGGGAACTTGCTTTGCAGCGCACCAAGCTGGAGCTGACCCGGCTGGATCCGCTGCCCTCGGATTACAGGAACATTTCCTGGAAGACCCGCCGCGCCAGAGAGCTTTATGAGCGCGCAGCAAAAGAGTGGGAAGTCTACAAAAGACTCTATGAGACCAAGAGCGTTTCCGAATTGGAAATGCGCGCCAAAAAGCAGGCCTTTGAAGATGCCCACGCCGCATGGGAAATCGCCGTCAACGACCAGAAAAAGGTCAGCAAAGGACTCCGGGAACTCAATATCCGTCAGGCGGAACAGAATGTGGCGCTTCTTGAAAGCAGACTTCAGGGCATGAAAAAAGAGCTGGCTCTGCTTCAGGAGCAGCGCAAATATTACAAGATCGTCACTCCTTATGACGGGATCATCGTCACCGACTCCGACACGGTCCACGCCTGGGACAATGCGGGAACGTCGGCGGCATATATCCACCGGGTCCACAAGGGGTACTACATTTACTCCTACTTTGAAGAAAAAGATATCATCCATCTGCCCAACGGCACCAAAGGGAAATTTTTCAGCAACGACACGGGGAAATACTACGACCTGGTCAGCTTTGACACCACCCGCACCCGGACTGCGGTGGGGGATAAGGTCTTTCATCTGGTGAAGTTCCGCGTCCTTTCGCCTGTGGACAAAAAAGTCACCATGAACGGCGCCGGCGTCGTACTGGTGACGCTCTCCGGAAAAATAAGGTCTGAAAATGGAAACAGAAAGCGCTGTCAGCAAGAGGAGATAAGAAATCGCTTTGCAGTACCATCCATAAAAACAATTTCTGCCGGGAGATAAAGGTATCTTCGGGGAGCGTTTACAAAAAATTCAAAGATTTTGCAAAAAAAAGTTTATTCTGCTGTCAGAAGTGGAGGCATGTGGACTCTTATATCAACGGAAACCACGATGGTTAAACCAAAACAAAACAATTCCAAATAAAAGGAAAAGAAAAATGAAAAAATTTGCTGTGCTCTCCATTCTCGCTCTCTGCTTCTGCTTCACCGCCAAGGTTTTTGCCGGCAGTCAGGACTTCACGATGTTCAATGCTACGGAACATAATATCCTCAGCGTATACATCAGCAGCTCCGGTTCGGACAAATGGGGCCCTGACCGTCTGAAAGGTTACCTGAATGCAGGTGACTCCACTAAATTCACCTTTACCAACTGTGACTCCGTGCTGTGGGATATCAAAGTCGTATACCGCGACAATAAACCCGATGCCGTCTGGCATCGCATCAATTTGAACAAGGTCTACAAGCTGGTGCTCCGCGACAATGCTTCTGGCGGAACTACGGCAACAAAACACGAAATCTGACCCTTATCCGGAAAATCTTAATTGATGTGACCCCAAAAATTTGGACGGGTTAAACTACATGGAATGGGTTCGGAATTGAACCGGACTCATTCCTTTTAATTTTAAAGATACTCTCTCGTTGTTAAAATAGCAAATATACTCTTCAAGTTTTTGCTGAAAATCT